>CAZXKR010000087.1:0-6288 GCA_964641305.1 uncultured Puniceicoccaceae bacterium
TACCTGAAGTCCAAATGAATGCTCCCGACGAATCCGGCGAGTCGTCGTGGCCAGTTCTTGCCGCGAGGGTGGGGGCGTTGCTACCGCTTTCATCCCTTGATTCCTCGGCTGTTTCGTTTTTGCAAGGTGATGGTATTCAAGCTACTTGGTTTTCGGCCTGCTCCGGAGGTGCGGATTCGGTTTTGTCGACATTGCTGGCCTTTGCTCATTTTCCCAACCGATCTGGGGCTTTCACTGTAGCTCATTTCAATCACTGCCTGAGGGGAGATGCTTCCAGCGGTGACGAAGCATTTGTTCGCAGGCTTGCCGAAGGGCTTGGGGTTTCATTTACCTCTGCAAGAGGAATGGGAACCACAGGAGATGAGGCGAGTCTGCGCGAGGAACGGTTGGCATTTTTGTCTAAGGTCACCAATGGGCATCAAACGGCAATTATCCTTCAGGGGCACCAACGCGACGACATTGCCGAAACCTTTCTCTGGCGATTGGCTCGAGGGGCCGGTTTGGCCGGATTGGCAGCACCGAGACCTGTTCGTCGATCCGGCAACATGGTATTTGTTCGACCCCTTCTGACCATCTCCCGTGAAGAGGTTCGCCGGGTCCTTCAATCGGTCGGTGCGACTTGGCGGGAAGACGATAGCAATACCTCGCCGATTTACTTACGAAACCGTCTTCGCATGGGGACCATGGAGGCTTGGCGGAAAGATGCCGACCGCGAGGTTGGTTCGGGAACCGTGAGAAGTCGGCGCTTGCTTGAGGAGGCAGACGATGCATTGGAGCAATGGGCAAACGAAGCTTGGACCGAATGCTTTGAGGAAAACCTTTTAAAGGTGAATGGTCTGACCTGTTTGCCAACAGCCGTAAGGCGAAAATTGATTGCGCGTTGGCTTCACGAAACCTCTCCCGGTTGCTTTCTCGAATCGACCAATCTCGATCACTTGCTTGATGCACTGGAGCAAGGTGAGCGATTCAAAACGAATTTATCATCGAATCTTTGGATTGAAACAGACTGCAAGCACTTGCGTCTTATTGAGGGAATTCCTTCGCCGAGAGCGTGGAACCCCGTGGCCTTCCCGGAAAACGTAAGACTCTTCCTCCCAGAGGGCGGATCTCTTATTTGGCAGGCTGAATCCCTTTCGCCGGAATGCTTTGCCTCGCTTGTGGTTGGTCAAGTGAAACCCGGCGAACAGGCGTTTCTTGCGGAGGAGTCCGTTTCGGCGGCTAAACTTTTCATCAGAAAACGCCGACCCGGAGACCGGTTTCATCATTTGGGAGCACCAGGCGAGCGAAAGCTGAAGGATGTCTTAATAGATAAAAAGATTCCCACGCATCTACGAGACAAGCTTCCGGTAATCGTTTCCGGGACGGATGAAATACTCTGGGTTCCCGGTTTGCCTCCTGCCGAGAAAGCGAAATTATTTGAGTCTTCCGAGAGGGTAATCCGTTTGACTTATACCTACTCGCCTACATGATGCTAGGGTAGTGGATAACGAACCCAAAAAAGAGGGTGACAACCCCGGACGTACCTTTCACCCGAAAGTTTTGCTCATCTGGCTCGCGATTTTTGCGGCCATTGTCGGGCTTCTCATGGTGCAAACAGAAGACATCAAGCCATCTCAGCGCTCCATTTCTTCCGTAAATGAACTATTGGAGGCTGCTAAGGAAAAGCGAATCGAGAACGCCACCATTCAAAGTGACGCCAAAGGGGGGGAAGAATGGTACGTGGTCAAAGGGAAAGTATCCAATCCTAGGTTTGAGGAAGATCCCAAACAGTTTAAGACCCTCCCTTTTTCGGTTACTGGGCGCATAACCGAGTCCGACTACAAGGAACTGCGAACTGCTCTTGCCGGAAAACTTAAGGAGGAACCTTCGAGCACCATTTGGACTGATTTGCTCTTCAGCCTTTTGCCATTTCTTTTGATCATCGGTCTGTTGTACTTCCTCTTCGTACGCCAACTTCGCCAAGCGGGTAAAGGCGCCCTGAATTTCGGTAAAAGCAAGGCCAAGCTCCTTACCCGAGACAAGGACAAGGTCGTCTTTGGAGATGTTGCAGGTTGCGACGAGGCGAAAGAGGAGGTTGCTGAAATCGTTGACTTCCTAAAAGACCCCAAGCGTTTTCGCAAAATCGGTGGAAAAATCCCCAAGGGAGTGCTCATGGTTGGCCCTCCCGGCACGGGAAAAACTTTGCTTGCCAAGGCCGTGGCCGGAGAAGCGGACGTACCTTTTTTCAGTATCAGCGGTTCTGATTTCGTTGAAATGTTCGTGGGTGTCGGGGCCGCCAGAGTTCGAGATATGTTCGAACAGGGCCGAAAGAATGCTCCTTGCTTAGTCTTCATTGACGAAATTGATGCCGTTGGTAGGCAGCGTGGAGCAGGGATGGGCGGAGGCAACGATGAGCGTGAGCAAACCCTGAATTCTCTGCTTGTCGAGATGGATGGTTTCGATGGGCATGAGGGAGTCATCATTATTGCCGCCACGAACCGACCCGATGTTCTCGATACGGCTCTTCTCCGCCCCGGTCGATTTGATCGCCAAGTGGTCATCGATCTGCCCGATCTCGAAGGGCGCGATGCCATCCTAAAGGTTCACGCCAAGAAAATTAAACTTTCTGAAACTGTCGACCTGACTAAATTAGCCCGTGCCACTGCAGGCTTTTCCGGAGCAGATCTTGCGAACCTGCTTAATGAGGGTGCTCTCATTGCGGCTCGGCGTCGCAAGAAAATGGTGGAGCCCATCGATTTGGACGATGCTCGTGAAAAAATCTCTTTCGGACGAGAACGGCGCCGTGCAATGGATGAGGAAGATCGCAAGATAATTGCTTATCACGAGTCCGGTCACGCCATTGTGCAAGCCGTCGTGGATGACGGATTGCTCCCCATTCACAAGGTCACTATTATTCCTAGAGGTCAAAGCTTGGGTAGTACGATGTTCACCCCGAAGAAGGATATCCTCAATCACAGCAAGCGCCGGTTGTTGAATCAGGTATGCTGCGCCATGGGTGGTCGGGCTGCCGAGGAATTGGAAATCGGGGACGTTACCAGTGGAGCTGCGGGCGACATTCGTATGGCATCCAACCTTGCCCGCAGTATGGTTTGTGACTGGGGGATGAGTGAACTTGGCATGTTGTCTCTTGGTGATAAGCAGGATCAAGTTTTTCTCGGAAAGGAGCTAACCCGATCTCAAAACTATAGTGAAGAGACCGCTCGGAAGGTGGATGCGGCCATCAAGGATATCATCGACGTTCAGTATCAGCGTGCCGTCGGTATCATTACCGAGCGTCGAGCCGCTCTTGACAAAATCGCCGCCGCTCTACTCGAATACGAGACCATCGAGGGCAAGCACGTTCACGAAATTCTTGAGTTAGGAGAGATTCGTTCCCCAATCACCAAGGACGTTCCACCCGAAGATCCCGATGAAGAGGCAGGAGAGGAACAATCTAAAAAGGAATCGGCGAAGGAAGACGACGTCGGTGGCATTGAACCGGGCTCTGAACCTGCAGGTGTCCCTGCCTGAATATTTCTCTACCGTCAAATATCCTTGCCGATTACAAATAAAAAAGTATTTTCCTTTAACACTATGAGCCAACATCCAAGTTTAAAGCCCCCTGGCGGATTGTCAAAAAAGCGCAATGTCTTGAAGCGTTTTCAGCGCATTGACTTACTTCGGCAACGTAACCAGTGGAAAGAAGGCGATCGCGTAGTAAGTCTTCCAAAAACGAAGCCTGCGGAGTAATCCTTCGTTTTACCCTGCCTTTTGTAGGGTTACCCATTTGGCATAACCCTCTGAGGCATCCGCCTCCCAACTTACCCATTGCGGTTCGTCGTATGGGTGGTTTTCGCATATGTACCGACTCAACGCATCTTCATTTTGCCGAGAGTATTTCAATCGTAACTCCCATTCCTCGCTCTCATCGATTTTTCCTTCCCAACGGTAAACGGAGGCGACGGGACCAACGACTTGAGCGCAAGCGACGAGGTCTAATGCCACTAGTGTTCTCCCAAGGTCCAACGCTTCCTGTCGTGTCTCGAGAGTTGTGCAACCCACTCGAATCAAGTTGGGCACGGCAGAAATAGTTTGCAAATTAATACTGTATTGGGCATTTTCTCTACCTTTTCCCGTTCAAGAGAGCCTTGTCAACCTTAGTATATATACCAGCGTGAGAGACGATTATTTACAGGAAGCCCATAAGATTATTACGGACCCCAACGCCCTAATCAACGTCGTGTCCCGCCGGGCAAAGCAACTGAAGTTTGGAAACAAGCCTCTTGTTGAGTCGCTTGAGAGACTAGAACCCGAGGATATCGCTCTTCGAGAGATTATCGAAGGTAAGATAACCTACCAACCTTTCGAAGAAGAGGAGGAGAACTAAATCTCCGGGATTGGGCGACTCCGTGTTTTCGCCCATGCCTCTCTCACTAGGTGAATATCCATCGTGTCCAAGCGCAAAAAAGACACGACTGGACCGCCTTCGGTAAACAACGCCAAGGCTCGCCATAAGTACTTCATCGGCGACAAGTTCGAAGTCGGAGTAGTCTTGCGCGGCACGGAAGTAAAGTCTTTGCGGGCCGGGCGAGCCCAGATTTCCCAATCTTTTGGAAAATTCGTGAAGGATGAGTTATTTCTCTTTAACGCTCACATCTCCGAATACGAATTCGGTGGTTCAGAGAATCATGAACCTTTGCGTATCCGCAAACTGCTTTTGCACAGGCGTGAACTGGTTCGCCTTAAAGTGGAGGTGGAGGCTGGAGGAAAGTCCATCATCCCTTTGCGAATGTATTTCAAGGGTTCGTTGGTGAAGCTGGAAATTGGAGTCTGCACGGGCAAGAAGTTGCACGACAAGCGAGAGGACCTTAAAAAACGTTCTGCCGAACGTGAAACTGAACAAGCTTTAAAAAATTACAACCGACGGTGATTCACCTAATTCTTCTTCGGCCAGAAATTCCGCAGAATACCGGTAACGTCGGTCGACTATGCGCTTATTCTGGCTGCCATCTGCATCTTATTAAGCCGTATGGTTTTGAGATAGATGATTCCCGTCTTCGACGCGCGGGCATGGATTACTGGCGTTCACTGTCTATTTCGGAACACGACGATTGGGAGTCGTTTCTAGCATCTGATGAGCGTCCCGAACGCATTTACCTTTTCACCACGAAAGCGGAAACTTCGATTTGGGATACGGAGTTTCGAGATGGAGACGGTCTCCTCTTCGGCAACGAAAGTACTGGTGTAACCTCAGATGTCCACAGTTGGGCAGCGAATAGCAAGGTAAAGATTCCCCAGTTCAAGGATGGACTACGTTCTCTCAACTTAGCCAATGCTGTATCCATTGGTTGCTACGAGGCACTTAGGCAAATTGAGGTTCGTTAGCTTGCCCTCAACTGCTTGCCAGATTCCTGCGGACCGCAAGTGATGACCTCTGCAATCCCTCGTGTTTCTGTGATTCTTCCGGTTCGTGATGCTGAGAAAACTTTGGCCATGGCGATTGAAAGCATTCTCGGCCAAACTGAGAGAAATTTCGAACTGCTCGTGGTGGATGACGGTTCAACTGATGCTTCCCTTAGGATTCTTCAGGAGTTTGCCGAACTCGACGGGCGCATTCGGGTTCTTTCGACCGTCAATCCGGGTATCGTAGAAGCCCTAAATCTGGGATTGGCGGAGGCTAGAGCCCCATATTTGGCTCGAATGGATGCGGATGACGTTTCACTTCCCGAGCGACTTGGCCTCCAGTGCGACTTCTTGGATACCAACCCGAAAGTCGGCTTGGTTTCCTCTCGTGTCGAGCATTGGAGTGAAGATGCCGAGGTTCGCGCAGGTTACGAAGCCTACGTCGAGTGGACCAACCAAGTTCTGGATGATACCGACCTCCGATTGCGCCGCTTTGTAGAATCACCTTTTGCTCATCCTTCGGTCGTCTACCGCAAAAGCGTGGTCGAGCGTTTTGGCGGCTATCGGGAGGGTTCCTTTCCCGAGGATTACGAACTGTGGCTTCGTTGGCTCGAGCACGGCGTAAAAATGGAAAAGCTCGATGCCATTCTGCTCCGTTGGCGAGATCACGACAATCGCCTCTCCCGTATCGATCCTCGCTACTCGGTGGAGGCTTTTTACCAAATGAAGCTCGAATACTTGCATCGGTGGCTGAAAGACAACAACCGCCACTTCCCAAAAGTCAAGATTTGGGGAGCGGGGAGGATCACCCGCAACAGGGCCAAGTCTCTATTGAAGGCTGGGACTGTTGTCTCGGGGTTCTACGATATTGATCCTAGAAAAGTGGGTAACCCAAGGACTGGTTTG
>CAZXKR010000088.1:0-6286 GCA_964641305.1 uncultured Puniceicoccaceae bacterium
CGAGTTCGCAGTTTACGGAGAAAGGGTCTGCGCCGGTCGGTGCAGGGTAGTCGTAGTTGAAGTAGTTGATGAATTCCTCTATGCGGATTGCGTCCTTGGGCGGAAGCTGACCGCTACGCAGAAACCTCCGGCTGTTTGCATAGCTTGCGGTGTCGACGTCAATGGAGAAAGTCGACAACGGATTTTCCTTTGCTTCAAGAAACGGGTTTTCGTATATCCTGTCGTACTCCTCGGTGGACGGCTCTTCGTCAGGAACGAAGTCACGAGGTACTCCTTCTTGCTTGAATTGCCTTTGTTCCTGAGCAGGTGATAGGGCTAACGGCCCATTGTAAAGAGTGGCCATATTTAGGGATTGGGAATTTGCAACACGATAGGAAGAATCAACGAAGTCACAGATGCGCAGGTTTTCCGTTATCGGTCCGTATTGAGCAATGGATGCGGAATTGGCTTCATTGCGTCTCAAGGTCGTCTCGCTTGGATCAGGTCCCTTTCGTGACCAACATCCTGCAAGCAGGGCCCCAACGCAAAGAATCAAATATAACTTTTTCATAAGACTGTTTTCCAAATGTTTTGAATAGATTGTAATTTCTCTGACTCGAAGAATTCCTTTTCGTTAGATTCTTTCCAAAAAATCGAACCCAAGGTGCAGGTGCCTGAGCAGCGGCACGTGCGTTGGAGGCGACAGGCCTCGAATTGTCCTGATGACGGTTAGGTCAGGCCAGAGTATGAATTTCGCTTGGACAGCTAAGCAGCCTCGTTACTTGGCCGGCGTCTATGGCGGCACTTCATCGTTGGGCCAGCAAGTTGGCCGACTCGATCAAGTGGACGAACTCCGCGCGGTAACCATGCTCATCTTTTCCGCGTGCCTTTTTGGCCCTTTCCAAAGCTGAATTAAAAGAGGCGGTTCCTTTGTGTTTTGAATCCCGAATGACCATAGCGAATTCAGCCACGGCACTGGCGAAGGCCCAGTTGTTCGATGGTTCCTTTGGGGTGATGTCCTCCGTCTTCACGATCTGTGTAATGAGCTGGCTTTCCGTTTCATTAGGAGCCTTGTAGCGCAGTTTCAAGGTGAGGAGGTCCTTGCTCTTGGTCAGCTTTACCTTCTTTTGGTATTTCAGCTTGTCAACCTTGGCGACTGGTTCTTCGGTCCCGACCCTCACGATTTCGTAGAGGGCTGTCACTCGGTGTCCGGCACCCAGTTCGCCTGCATCCTTTTTGTCGTTGTTGAAATCCTCGGCCTTCAGTATGCGGTTCTCATATCCGATTAGGCGGTAGGAACTGACGGTCGCCGGGTTGAACTCAATCTGCAACTTCACGTCCTTAGCTATGGTGAAGAGGGTGCCGCCAACCTCGGTTACCAGAGCCTTTTTGGCCTCCCGTATGTTATCCACGTAGGCGTAGTTCCCGTTTCCCTTGTCGGCCAGTTTCTCCATTTTGGAGTCCTTGTAGTTGCCCCTGCCTAATCCCAGCACAGTAAGATAGACGCCATCATCTCGTTTTTCCTCGACCAACCTAGTCAAGTCGGCATCGCTGCTTTGGCCTACGTTGAAGTCTCCGTCAGTGGCCAAGATGATCCGATTGTTTCCCTTGGGAATGAAGTTTTCCTTAGCTACTTGGTAGGCCAGTTTGATGCCGGCCCCCCCGGCGGTCGACCCACCTGCGTTGAGATTGTCTATCGCCTCGATAATCTTCTGCCTGTCCGTACCGGGCGTGGAGTCCAGTACCAATCCCGCGGCTCCTGCATAGACGACTAGGGCGACCCGGTCCTCAGGTCGCAGGTTGTTTACCAGAAGACGCAGTGAAGCTTTCAACAGAGGCAGTTTTCGGGGCGAATTCATGGATCCCGAGACATCCGCGAGGAAGACCAAGTTGTTGGGTGGCAGTTGAGCGAGGTCGATTTTTCGGCCCTGTAGGCCGACCAAAAGCAATTCATGTTTTTCGTTCCACGGGCAGGCCGAGAGTTCGCAGTTGGTTGAGAAAGGATCCGTGCCGGTGGGCGCAGGGTAATCATAGTCGAAATAGTTGATGAACTCCTCGATCCTTACGGCATCTTTGGGAGGGAGTTGACCGTCCCGCAGGAACCGTCGACTGTTGGCGTAGCTTGCGGTGTCCACGTCGATGGAAAAGGTGGACAACGGATTCCCCTTGGCCTCCAGAAACGGGTTCTCGTAGATCCTGTCGTATTCCTCCGTGGAAGGCTCTTCGCCTGAAAGCAATAAACGGGGAACTCCGGTTTCCCGCTCCAACTGCCCGTGGTCTATTCCAACGACATAGGCTTTGGGGCTCGCTACACCCAAGGAATTTAGCGATTGAAGACCTCCTTCGAGACCAATCCGTCTGACTCTGTGCAATGAATCCGTGTCGTAGGATAAACTTAATATCATATCCGATGAATCTACGACGACGATGTTTTCATCCGCTAATACGATCCCGTCAGCGTCCAAGTCAGCGACAGTCGTGCCGGGGTTCTTTATTTTTTTGCCGACAATGCCATCCTTGGGTTTCTTGACTTCAGGGTGAACTACAACTTCGGAAGGCGATATGGCTTTGGTGGCATCCTTACCTTTGTCGTTCTCTACTTTTGTTGCTTTAGGGGTATCGCTTCCACCACACCCTGAGAGCAATGCTCCAACATATAGAAATATAAACAACTTTTTCATGAGAGTACCTTGGATAATGGTTGTAATTGGGTCTGTTTATATGACGTGCCACAATAGTTTTTCTTAGAATATTTTCAAAAAAAACAACTTTTGGAGTTCCTTGATCTTTCCACGGTCGGTAGCCGTGGACTCAATTGGGGTCAGGCTCTATTGCTTCCAGCGAAATGTTTCGCCCTCGAGGATTAGGTCGCACTTTTTCGCTTGAGTGATGGCGACAGGGGGGGTGTTACGAGCAAAAGAAGTACGAGGCAGGATTTCTGTAAAGCAGCCGTCAATGAAGATCAAAACCATAGGGATATATCGGGTGCGGGGGAATGCAATGAGCTGTTTTGTGAATTCATTGGCATTGACCACCTTGGGTCTGCTGCAAGATGATTTTCTCTTCGCCTGCGCACCATAAACCGCAGGCAGTCTTGAACATGAAACTTATTGTGCGAATTACCCTTGCGAGTTTTCTGCTGATCTTTTCGGTTCATGCGGCGAAGCGACCCAACGTCGTGTTGCTGTTGGCCGATGACCTTGGTTGGTCGGGTCTGTCTTGCTACGGCAACGACTTGCATCAAACACCGCACTTGGATGGCTTGGCAAAGCAAGGCGTGCGTTTCACCGACGCCTATGCAGTCAGTCCGGTCTGCACGCCGACTCGGGTGGCGATCCTCACGGGCAAGCACCCGGCGCGTCTCCACATGACCATATGGCGCGAGAGCGCACTCAACCGAGGGAAGCGAAAGTTGCTTCAGCCGGTCTGCCTTGATTCGCTGCCTATCAAGCATCTCACCTTGGCCGAAATCCTAAAGGAGGCCGGCTACTTCAACGCCCACCTCGGCAAGTGGCATGTCGGGCGGGCGGAGTCTTATCCTCAGGCTCACGGTTTTCACCTCAACGTGGGCGGTACCCTGTGGGGAGCGCCGCAAACCTTTTGGTATCCATTCAACGGTGATTCCTATTTTCGTGATTGGCGTTACGTTCCCGGACTCGAACCTGGAAGGGAAGGGGAGTACTTGACGGATCGGTTGACCGACAAGGCGCTTGAGGTGATGGATCAGCAGACCAAGGCCAAGAGACCCTTTTTCCTGAACCTGTGGTATCACACCGTGCACACCCCGATCGAGGGCAAGCCGGAGCTGGTCGAGCGCTACCGCAAGAGGATCAAGCCGGACTCCATACGACAGAATCCCCATTATGCTGCCATGGTGCACAGTTTGGACGAGAACGTCGGACGAGTGCTGGACAAGATCGATCAACTCGGCATAGCCGATGAAACCTTGTTCGTATTCACTTCCGATAATGGAGGTTTCATCAATTCCTGTAAGCTGAACAAGGGACTGCAGGTGGCTAACAACTCGCCGTTGCGCAGCGGCAAGGGATCCTGCTACGAGGGCGGGGTCCGAGTGCCCTTGATCGTTCGGGGTCCCGGAGTGGCCAAAGGAAGGACATCTTCCGAACCAGTCTACGCCTGTGACCTGTATCCGACTCTACTTCGTGCTGTCGGACTCGCCGCCAAGGCGAAGGAGGGAATTGACGGCGTAGATTTCACTTCCCTACTTCGTAACCCGAAAGCCAAGTTGTCACGCGAAGCCTTGTACTTCCACTATCCTCACTACTATCTTACCACCACACCTGTGAGCGCAGTGCGCAAGGGTGACTGGAAACTGCTTGAATATTTTGAGGACGGGCGAGTCGAACTGTTCAATCTCAGGAAAGATCTCGGCGAAAAGACCGACCTCGCTTCCTCCCGACCCGACATTGCAAAACGCATAAGGTCAGAGCTTCATGCTTGGCGCAAACAGGTCGGCGCCCTGATGCCCGAGCTCAACCCTGCTCGCAAGTAACTGGACCTCTCTGTGCTTTCGCTTATCTTCCCCATTCCCTTATGATTACTATTCCAATGACTTCCCTCCTATGTTGTTTCTTCTTAGTCGTCTCGGCTTCCGTGTGCATCGGTGCCTCGAGCAAGTTGAACGTGCTCTTCATCGCCATCGATGATCTCAACGACTGGGTCGGTTGCCTAGGTGGTCATCCTCAGGCTAGCACGCCGAACATCGACCGGTTGGCCAAGCGAGGAATGCTTTTCACCAATGCCCATTGCCAAGGTCCGATTTGCGGTCCTTCGCGAGCTTCCTTTCTCTCGGGTTATTATCCACATCAAACCGGCCTGTACCAACAACCCGGAGGCAAGGCGATGGAGATGGACGAGAAATTTTTCGATGGCCGAATGTTACCCCAGTATTTCGGAAAAAACGGATACCGAACATGGGGCGTAGGCAAAATCGGGCACGGGTATTCCGATAAGAAACTCTTTGAATCCTATGGCGGAAAGTTTTCAGGTTCCGGTCCCAAGCCTCCCAATGGAAAGCGTTTTAATTATTTCTTGCCCGACGTACCATGGACCGGCACCCAAACCGATTGGGGCGCTTTCCCCGAACGGGACGAAGACATGACCGACCATAAGGTGGCGACTTGGGCCGTCGAGCGTCTCGCAGAGGAGAGCAAGAAGCCTTTCTTTTTGGCAGCTGGTTTCGTTCGTCCTCACGTCCCTTTTTACGTTCCGAAAAAATGGTTTGATCCATTTCCTTTGGATGGGATTTCGTTGCCCGCCGTTCGCTCCGACGATCTCGATGACGTTCCGGAGATAAGTCGGTTGATGCATGAACTCCCTAAATATCCCAAGCTTGATTTTCTGCAAAAGAACGACGGTGAACAATTCCGTAAGTGTGTCCAAGCTTATTTGGCATGCGTGGCTTTCGTGGATCATCAGGTAGGTCGCGTTCTCGATGCATTGGATGAAAGTCCCCATGCCGACAATACCGTCATCGTCCTCTTCAGCGACCATGGGTATCACATCGGCGAGAAGGATCGTGTGAGCAAACACAGCCTTTGGGAGGAGTCGACCCGTGTGCCTCTCGTTGTCGTTCCTGCGAATTCACAAGGAGAGAAGTTCGGGAAGTCCGGGGCTCTGTGCTCAAAGCCGGTCGGACTGATAGACATCTATCCGACTTTGCTCGATCTCTGCGGGTTGCCCGCTTTTGTGGACAACCAAGGACAAAGCCTTGTTCCTCTAATGCGGAAACCGAATGCGGAGTGGCGTTTCACCACTCTTACCACATACGCACGCGAAAACCACTCCTTGCGTTCTGAACGCTATCATTATTTGCGATTTGAAGATGGTTCGGAAGAACTGTACGACCACGAGACGGATCCGAACGAGTGGACGAATCTTGCGTCCCGCAAAAAGTTAATTCCTCTTCTGGAGCGCTTCCGCAAGGAGCTACCTGCAAAGAACGCACCTTACCATCCGGCCGTACGCAAAGGCGCCGTAAATGCCTGGTTCGCCAAACACCTAAGCCGTAACGGCATCCAGTGATTACACTTCCGGAGTGGCCGGTCAGCCCTTGATAGCTAAAGTCTGCCTGTCAATGCGCGTAGGCCCTTTAAGTTTTCCTTGAGGACGATTGCCACGTCTCTGGATGCAACATGACCCAGAATCCCGATGGGACCTTCGTAACCGACCTCGAGAATCTCATTCAGCATTTGCGCTTCGTTTGCTCCTCGACCAATAGGGAGAATTTTTTGGAATCGCTGATTTTTTCCCGACATGCCGTTGAGGTTGAGGCATAGTAGATAAG
>CAZXKR010000089.1:0-6251 GCA_964641305.1 uncultured Puniceicoccaceae bacterium
AAGTCCAAGGCTAAGGCCAGACCATCTTCAACCTCGTCGAAAACGCAAAAAATGGCATCCCCCCAAGTATTGATGAAAGCAGGTCTTCGAGATTGCTTGTCCAAAAGTGAGGCAAGACCTCCCAGAAATTGTTCGACGTAGACGGGAGAATCGGAGTCTGGAAGCTTGCTAAAGCCTTGTACGTCCGCGAAAAGCATGGTCTTGACTAGACGTACGGGCCCAGTTTCAGCAGTTCGGGAAGTCGCCACGAGAAAGGCGGGTTTCGTTTCACCCGATTTGCGAACAGGTGTGGACTCGATGGAGGCGGAAGCAAGCATTTGGGCCGAGTCGATTATTACGGGCGGGCCAAAACGCTTGCTCCAACGGGTAACCAACTGGCCAGTTCCACCGGTACTGCCTCCCTCGCCATTCCAGAGCACCAGTAGTTTCGGGTCCTCGTCCAAGGTATGAGCCCTCATTGCGGCAAACCCCACGAGAACATCATTACAAAGCTCAAAAAGAGTATCATCGCCAAGGTATTCCTCCTCCGTCACGTAATGAACATACTGCGCTTTATCCAAGGCACGTTCAAAACGTTGCACCCAGTCCCCCCCCGCCCGGCGGACACTTGTCTCTATGAAATCCTTCTTGTTGAACGGGAGAAAGACGTGCACCTCACATCCGCGGGCAAGCATGGCCTCGATAAAGAGAATGTCCGTACCGCAGGCAGCGGAACTAAAGCCGTAGGAACAATCGAGTTTATCCAAAGCCGCCTCGATTTCCACCTTTGCCAATGCCTCGGCTTCCGGGGGAAACCGAACGGACCCACCCTTTTTATCAATAACGTGACCGGAGCAAGCGACTATTCCCGTTTGAGGAAAAACACCTGTAATTTTTTCCAAGACCATGGGGTCTTCATAGGCGGAGGCAATCTGGATTGCCTGCGTTCGGGTGGTCGCAATTTTGGCAGGTTCGGCATCAGGCATGGCCACCGCTTCCGCATAGGCTTCCAAGGATGCATCGAGCTCTCCTTCGATTAGGTATGCCTCACCGGTCGTTGCCTGAGACCAATAATCTCCAAGTGAGTTCAGCTTCAGGTTCCGGCAGATTTCCAAAGCGCGCGTCGAATAAGAACGGGCCTCTTCCGCATCTCCGGACAACAGGTACATGAAAGCTACGTTGATGCAGGGGTAATACTCAGTTCCGACGTCCTTTACGCGACTTTGCTTAAAAGCATCAAAGCTAGTTGTGGAAAACCCTTCCTTGTAACGAGCGATGGCAAGCTCGGCGTATCGTTTCTTGCTATCGGGATCAGACGCATATTGCCACAAATCCTTGTAAGCGCTTGCAAGAAGACTATGCGCCTCGACGTCACGATCTCCCACAGCCACCAGTTCTTCGAGAATATGGGTAGCTTTGAGAGGAGACCCGGCGTTAATCAATGCCGAGGCTGCCTTTTGGCTGAGTGTTCTATCTTCCGGAAATTTCTGAAGTCCAACCTTCGCCACGTCGTAAGCCAGAAGAGAATCGCCAACGTCAATCATGCGCTGGCAAAGTTTTCGGAATTCTAAAGCACTCGAATTATCGCGATCAAAGAACTCCCACTCTTTCCTTATATTCGGAGCAAATCTGGGGCTTAGCTGAGACACAGGCGTTTAAAAACACCTAATACCTAAGAACGCCACGCAGTTGTGCGAGGCAAAAAAACAAAGAGAAAGGAGAAACAATTAAAGTTTCTCGTATCGCGTCCGAAGCATTTGGCTGAAAGCAGCTACTTCTCTGGCACGACGCTTCTTGTCCGAGGGCTTCTCGAAATACCGCTTGGCCCGGGCATCGCGAATGATACCTTCGCGATCCAGACGCTTCTTGAGGCGCCGAATGGCACGGTCCATGGTTTCACCCTTACGAATCTTTATTTCAACCGACATATTGCTTATGAGAATGTGAGAAAGAGAACCATAATAGACTTGGCGGAAAAAACGGTCAAGTGCGAAGAGGCTACATTTCGATCCTACTAAAAAAGAAAAAAGCCTACCTCACTTGCCACTTAATCAGCCCCTTTCCGCACTATTCCAAGGAGGCAAGAAGCATCAACCTCCTTTGGCTCGCTTCGCCCAGGCAGGCTCCTCCGGCGGAGGGGGCGGATCCAAGATAACCTTTACTCCAAGTACACCCGAACGAGCCCGAAGGTCCTTGAACCCCTCGGGAGAGAAGCTCACCGTAAACCGGGGATCCGTTTCCGCGACAAGGGCGTCCTTTCCATTCGCTGCGGCGAAAGCGAAGTGCATCCTGGTATTTCCTCGGCCTTCTCCGGAGACAGCATGTACTTCCTCCATAAAGGCATTCGCATCCTCGCTATCATGTTCGAGCAACCAAGTCACCTCCTTGGTAATCTTCGCCAAGGATCTTTCGGCAGGCAGGATCGAAACGACGTTCACGCGAGTTTCTCCGTTTCTTTCCGAAGCCACGCCTTCCACGATCACGATTTCGCCCTGTGCCAAGTTTACTCCGTACTGCTCGTATGCCTCCGAAAAAACCATAAGCGAAAAATCCTTCTCTTTCGCGGCCAAGTTGAATCGCGCCCATGGGCGACCATCCTTCTTCGTAAAACGTTTTTCCACCTCGGCGACAACCCCGCAAAGACGGAAGGGGCGCTTGCCCTCCACGCTCTCGAGATCCTTCGCCGTCAAGTCGGTGGCAAGCTCGCCTAGTCCGCCCAGCGTATCCACGGGATGTCCAGACAAGTAAAAGCCAAGCAATTCTTTCTCATAGGAAAGTTGCTCCAATTCGTCCAATTCCTCTACTTGGGACGCACCGGCGCCTGTGGAACCGTTATCCGAAGTTGAGGATGAAACAGGTCCCGCATCCATCATGTCGGCGCCCATCATGTCGAAAAGGGTCCCCTGCCCCGCATCACGATCCTTCCGTCGCAACTGGGCCTCCCCCATAATACGATCGAGATCCAAAAGCAGAGCCGCTCGATTCTCACCCAAGGAATCGAATGATCCCGTCTTCGCCAAGCACTCGAACACTCTCTTGTTCACCGCCTTGGGGTCCACTCGCTCGGCGAAATCGCTGAAGCTCTCAAACGGTCCGTTCTCCTCCCGCTCGGCAATGATCAACTTAGCCGCGACGTCGCCCACGCCCTTCACCGCAGCAAGACCAAAACGGATACTTCCCTTATCGTCCTTCTTCCCGTGAACGGGAGTGAAGCTTCCCCCCGATTCGTTCACGTCCGGACCTAGCACCGAGATTCCCATCTCCGAACATTCCCCGATGAAGTGGGAAAGTTTTTCCGCATTTCCGAGCTCGCAGGAAAGCACCCCCGCCATAAAGTCCACGGGGTGGTTCGCCTTCAGGTAGGCCGTCTGGTAGCTGATTATTCCGTAGGCCGCGGAGTGCGACTTGTTGAAACCGTAGCCTGCAAACTTCTCCAGAATATCGAATATCTCGTCCGCCTTCTTCTTGTCGATGTCGTTGGTTTCCTTGGCTCCCTTGACAAAAATCTCTCGCTGCTTGGCCATCTCCTCGGGCTTCTTCTTTCCCATGGCTCGCCTGAGAATGTCTGCGCCGCCTAGGGTATAGCCAGCCACGCGCTTGGCCGCTTCCATCACCTGCTCCTGATACACCATCACACCGTAGGTTTCCTCGCAGATATCCTCCAGCAAAGGATGGGGAAAGCGAATAGTCGAGGAATCCTCCTTCCCCTTGATGTAGTCGGGGATCCACTCCATAGGACCGGGTCGGTATAGGGCGATCAGAGCGATTATCTCGTCCACGTTCGAGATATTCATCTGCCTGCATAGGCGTCGCATACCGTCCGACTCCAGTTGAAACACGCCGATCGTCTGGGCCTCGTTCAGCAGGGCGAAGGTAGGTTCGTCCTCCAGGCTCACATTGCTCACGCTGAAAGTATCGTCGCCCGTGGTTCGCTTCACATGGGCTTCCGCCTCGGCGATCACGGTCAAGGTCTTCAGACCCAAAAAGTCCATCTTCAACAGGCCCAAGTCCTCCACGGGATCCTTGGGGAACTGCGTGGTCAAAATACCGTCCTGCAAGGTAAGCGGCACCAGTTCCCGCAGCGGTCGGTCGGCGATGATCACTCCTGCCGCATGAGTGCCGACATTTCGCACCATGCCCTCGATCACCTTGCCCGTATCGACGATTTGCTTGCAGATCGGGTTCTTTTCGTACTCCGCCTTAAACTCAGGGTTCTTCTCGATCGCGTCGGCCAACGATATGTTCAAGTCGTCGGGTACCATCTTGGCCATACGGTCAGCCTCCGCAAAGGGAACGTCCCGAACTCGAGCCACGTCCCGCATCACCATCTTGGCCCCGAAGGTACCGAAGGTTATGATGTTGGCCACGCACTCCCGCCCGTACTTTTCCCGAACGTACTCGATCACCTCGCCACGCCTGCGCATGCAGAAGTCGATGTCGAAATCGGGAGGCGACACTCGTTCGGGATTGAGAAACCGCTCGAACAGCAAGCCGAACCGCAAAGGATCGATATCCGTTATGCCCAGCAGGTAGGCCACCAAGCATCCCGCTCCGGATCCCCGTCCGGGGCCCACCGGAATATCCTCTTCGCGAGACCACTTTATAAAGTCCGCGACGATCAGGAAATAATCGTTGAAACCCGAAGAATCGATGATGCTCAGCTCATAGTCCACCCTCTCGCTCAGCTCCAAGACCTTGGCATCCGTATCCTCACCCCGCTCCTCCTCCTTGAGATAGGAAAGCTCGTAGCGCTCCTCCATTCCCTTGTCGCAAAGGCTCTTCAAGTAGGAAGGACGATCGGCAAACTTCTTCGAAACCTCCACCGGCATCGGGTACACCGGATAATTGTTCTCGCCGAAAGGCAGCTTCACGTCGCACATTTCCGCCACGCCGAAAACGTTCGTCACTGCCTCGGGCGCCTCGCGAAAGATCATTTCCATCTCCTCCCGCGACTTAAGGTAGAACTCCTTGCCGTCGTACCGCATGCGCTTCGGGTCATCCAGCTTCGAGCCCGTCTGGATGCAAAGCAAGGCATCGTGCGGGTCCCAGTCCTCGCCACGTACGTAGTGCACGTCGTTGGAGCCCACCACCTTGAGGTCGAACTCCTTGGCCAGCTTCAGGAGATCGGGAATAATCTTCACCTGCAAGGGAATCCCGTGGTTCTGCAATTCCACGAAATAATTCTCCTTGCCGAAAATATCCACGAACTCACCCATCGCCGATCGGGCCGCCTCGTAATCCTCCTGCAGCAAAAGTTGGGGCACCCTACCCTTCAGGCATCCCGTAAAGCCGATCAAACCCTTGCCGTGCTCGGCCAGCCTTTCCATATCCGTTCGCGGATGGTAGTAGAATCCATTCACGTGGGCGTCCGAAACCAGCAGCGACAAGTTTTGGTAACCCTCGTAATCCTTGGCCAGCATTCCCAAGTGATAATAGGTATGCTTGTCGCGCCCGGGGCGCTCCACGTTCTTGTGGTCCGCCACCAGGTACGCCTCGCAACCGATCAGGGGCTTTATACCGTGCTTCTCCGCCTGCTTCAGGAACGATATGGTGCCGAACAAGTTCCCGTGGTCCGTAAGCGCCATCGCCGTATGTCCCATCTCCTGCGCCCGCTGCATCAGGCGATCCATCCTGCAGCACCCGTCCAGCAAGCTGAAATCGGAGTGCACGTGCAGGTGAACGAAATCCGTATCCTTCTTAGCCATTGTCCCTAGCAATCAACCAAACGCAGCCGGCGTTCAAGGTCAACTTGCGCACGTGCTCGGTTCTTGCCCGAAAAAAACCGATCAAGGCGTCGGCGGCAAATCCGAATCATTGCCCGCCTTCTCAGCCGCCTTTTTCTTCTCCAGCTCCAGCATCCAGGACGAAGCCCCGGGTATGACGTGGGCAAGGGCGTCATCCACCTCGTCCTTCGAAAACGGCTGAAAGGTAAGCCCCTTTTTCTTGCCACCGCTCGCCTGTTCAGGCGCGGGCTTCTTCCCCGACTCCGCCGATTGCGCCGCGCGTATCAGCTTGCCCAGAGCCAAGCAAGGATCGGGAATCGCGGGCGGATAGTCCTGCGACTCGGAAACCTCGAAAAGGGTGGCCAGCGCATGCTTCACCATATCATTGGCATCCCAGCCCGAAAGCCTCATGTAGGCCTCCATCTTCACTAGAAGCTTGGGCGGAATTTCCGCAGATACGATTTTTGACTCGTCGGACACGCCCACTAACTAAAACGACTGTCGCTCCGGAGTCAAACAAACCCTCGTTCGCCCACACCCTGTAAAAAG
>CAZXKR010000090.1:0-6238 GCA_964641305.1 uncultured Puniceicoccaceae bacterium
GGTCTGAAACTTTCTTATAGGTATAGTTCTTCGGAAGACCTTTGCGAGATTTCAAATCATAGTGCACGACATGATTCTTACCTTGACTTGCCGTAGTCCATGCAACCGTGGCTTTATTGGCAGGATCAGTCTTCCAAATCACTCGCCATTGGGCGGGGTTGGAACCTTCTAGTTTCGACAATTCAACGGTTTTTTGATTAACGAACTCTTCTGCCAACCAAGGGGAATTTTCATTGGCGAAGAGTCCTTTTAGGAGCAATATCAAAAAGAGAAGTGGCAGGTGTAGCACGATAGATTTCATAAGTTTTTAGGGTATTTGATTGTGGCTCTCATCTCCCACCAAAGCAACAATGGAATGCCCCAGTTGGCGACACGAATAATAAGATCGGGCCAACGCTCTATGCCAAACGCAGTTAATCTGGAAGTAGCCGTGACAAATCCCCAAATCGCCATCCACAAGGCAATGGTTTTTGGCCACTTGGTTGGAAGAAGAATTAAAAAGGCCAAAAGAAAGTCCATTCTCCCGATCCAAGGAAGTAGAATGAGTGCAATTTTTTCTCGTTCTTCCGCTAATCTCCAGTCGCTACCGAGGAAAGTGTCTATTGTCCCAACGATCAAATCGACAAAACCTGGCTTTAACCAGTAGGCGACTAGACCATGCCCGATGAAGGTTGCGGCAACAGCAATGCGCAAAAACCACTCAAGTTTCAGCCGCGAGCCTATTCCTGTAACGCAGGCAAGCAACACGACTGGAGCAACAAAGCGTACAGCATGACCAAAGGGATCCGTTGCATGAAACACATCTTCAATATTCATTTGCCATGAAAGAACCGCATTTGCAAAAGCCCATCCGGCTACAAAGCATAGTAACGCAGCATCACATCGAACGACAGGACATGACCATTTGCTTTGGAAAGCCGGCAAAGATGCACGGCCTAGAAAAGGAAGCGCGCAACCTGCAGTCCAAAGTATTAGGGCAATAGTTGTGTCCACTGATCCGGCAAAGTCGTCCCCGTGCAGAGGCAACAACCAGCTATTAAGATGGGAAGGAACCGCAAGGGAGGCGGCGTAACCAAAACACTGAAAGGAGATAATCCAACGTAGCCCCCATGCCAAGCGAGCATAAGAGAAATGATTTTCGAGGGAGTTCACTATTTAACTATTCTTCAGCCATGGAAAAAGTCTCGAACAATGCCGAAACTCAGCATTTCGGCCAGACCAAAGGTGCCCTTCCGAACTTGCGCGATCTAAAGGAAGTCACTTTCATCGCCTCCTATTCAATTTCATGAACAAACGAATTTTCGGTAATAGTAATTTTCATGTCTCAGAGGTAGGGCTCGGTTGCTGGCAGTTGGGTGGTGATTGCTGGGGCGATCTCGATGAAGCAGAAGCCTTGGACATTTTGCGAGCAGCAGTTGAAAGTGGCGTCAACTTCCTCGACACCGCAGACGTGTATGGAGGTGGAAGGAGCGAGCAGCTGATTGGGAAGTTCCTTAAGGAAAATCCGGATGAGCTATTCGTCGCGACCAAGCTGGGTCGACGCGACCATATGTTCCCTGATAACTTCACACCTGAAAATCTACGCGGTTGTACGGAAGACTCGCTCAAACATCTTGGGGTGGAAAGCCTTGATCTCACGCAACTACATTGTCTCCCGACTGAAGTTTTGAGACAAGGAGAAGTGTTTGACGAAATGCGAAAACTACAGGAAGCCGGCTTAATCCGCCACTGGGGCGTGAGTGTGGAGAGCATGGAGGAAGCCCTGATCTGTCTGGAACAAGACGGTCTGACCTCTCTTCAAATCATCTTCAACGTTTTCCGCCATAAGCCAGCCGAGATACTATTCGAAAAGGCAAAGGCGATGAATATTGAAATTATAGTAAGGTTGCCGCTGGCCAGCGGACTTTTGTCGGGCAAGCTTTCACCCGATTCCACCTTTTCAGAGAACGACCACCGAGGTTTCAACGCAGACGGTCAATTCTTCAACGTCGGCGAAACATTCGCGGGACTCGGCTTGGCCAAAGGCACGGAACTGGCGGATGAGCTGAAGCAATTCGTTCCCGAAGACATGAGCATGGCGACGATGGCCTTGAGATGGATACTCGATTTCGACGGCATCACGACGATCATCCCGGGAGCGAGTCGCATGGAGCAAGCTCAAGCTAACGCCTCCGCTTCAAAGCTTCCCTCTCTCCCCGACGAACTTCATGAAAAGCTCAAAGCCTTCTATAGCGAAAGAGTGATGTCTCACATTCGAGGACCTTATTGAGGAGTATGATGCTCAAGACTCGGCTAAGTAAAATCCTCGCATTGATTTTTCTCTTTGCCCTCATTATGGGACCGGGTCCCGGTTTATATTTGGTGAACCCATCGCCCGACAATCCATCCTCCACCACGTTTCTCGGCATGCCCGTTCTCTTCGCGTGGTCGTCCTTCTGGTTTTTTGTACAAGCGGGGGTGGTTTTGGTGGCCTACCGGAAGCTCTGGACGAACGGCAATGATCTTGACGAATGACTAATTTCCACATCCTAGCAGCCACCGATATCGCAGGAGAGCATCTTCCTCATTTCATGCTCGGGGGCTATATGCTGCTACTGGTCTGGTTATGTTACCTAGGCTACCGTAAGGGAAAGACAACGGAGGAAGACTACTACCTTGCCGGACGTGGGCAGGGCACGATCGTTACTTCACTCACGATCATGGCCACCTTTTTCTCCAGCGCTGCGTTGCTGGGCATTCCCGGGGTGGTGTATCGGGACGGTGTCAGCTTCTTTCTGTTCGCCCTCAACCTTCCAGTAGCCGGAGCCGCCGTTTATTTACTTGGCGACCGCATGCGAAAACTAGGCAAGGCCAGAGGCTACGTAACGCCAGCCGACCTCGTCGGGGATTATTACGGCGGAGCGGAGGTAAGACTTTTGGCCGCGGCCACGAGTGCCCTTTACGTACTGCCCTACGTCATCATGCAAATCAAGGCGGGGGGATACCTCGCCCAACGTCTTTTCCCTGATGCACCACCTCTGGAATTTTTCGGAAGCTCTTTCACGATGTACGAGACAGGCGTGTGGGCTCTTTCTTTCCTGACCATGGCCTATGTGCTGGTAGGAGGCATGCGTTCGGTAGCTTGGACAGATGTAATCCAAGGCATCCTACTAATTTTCGGCATGCTGGTGGCAGGTCTTGCCACAATTGCATATTTCGGTGGTCTCGGCGGCTATTTCGAGGCGGTCTCGGCACTTCCCGCAAAGGCTCTTTCCGCTCCCGGATATTCGGACAAGTGGAATGCAGGAATGCTCTTCACGATTTGTGCTTTTGCCTCTCTCGGATCCATCATACAGCCAGGGCAATGGATGCGTTTCTACGCAGCCAAGGATTCGAGTACTTTACGGAAATCGGCACTCGTATTTGCAGTCGTATTGCCAATCTGCTTTCTCTTTGGCATCATGCTCGTAGCCTTGGGTGGGCAAGTCCTGTTCCCGCCTGAAATCACGGCAGAGGGAATCATTCCGCATCCTTCGATCGGAGCGAAATCAAGCGAGGTGGACCAAATTGTCATCGTCATGATTCAGCGGGTGGTGCCTGAAATGCTCGGCATTACCTTCGGCGCAGTTGTGGTAACCCTGATTTTGATTGCTGTACTGGCTGCCTCCATGAGCACTGCCGACAGCAATTTGCACGCCTTAAGCGCCGTCCTGACCCGCGACGTCTACGACCGTTTCATCCGCCCGCAAGCCGATGAGAGAGAGAGGACATGGGTCGGGCGAATCGTAATTGTGCTAGCGACAATGGCAGCGGTCGCGTTGGTGGAGTGGAGTCAAAAGGCGGGAGCGTTCAATCCGCTAGAACTCATATCCCAACTCATGCTATTGGCCATCGCCTTCTCTAGTCAGTTACTCCCTATCGCCATCGACGTCTTATTTCTGAACAAGGGAACCCGCAAAGGAGCCATCTCCGGTTTGACCGCCGGCATCGGACTGGTCCTCCTTCTAACAATAAAGCCCGAATGGAGCTTCGGTCTCACGAAGATCGTTCACGTCAGCGCCGTAGGCATCGCTGCCAACGCAATCGTGTTCGGTTTCGTAAGCCGAGTAACGAAAAAGGTACCGCAAAAGCGCATTGACGAGTTCCGCAGGATAATTAAAGCCAAGGGGTGATCCTTCACCATTAATTATTATGAGCACTCCACGCATCCAAGTTTCCACCGTTGGTTCCTATCCCGTTCCCGATTGGCTTGCCGCCTACCCGAACGAACAATCCCTAGTGGATGCCACCCGCGTTATCTTTGCAACCCAACGCGATGCAGGCGTCGATCTGCCGACCGACGGCGAATTGTACCGCTTTGACGTCAATCATCCCGACACCAACGGCATGATCGAATACTTTACGGGCAAGCTCGGGGGCATCGACTCCCAAGTCGGCCGCGCCGACCACGATGCCTTTCGGGCCAAGGCCGAGATGGGCTTTCGGGCCAAGCCGGCCGGCATCGTGCGTAGCGAGTTAGACGAGGGCGTGCTGAACCTTCCGGAAGATTGCTCACGAGCCGCAAGCGTGGCGGGTGGCTCCTTCAAGTTCACCGTCACTTCTCCCTACATGCTGGCCCGCACCCTGCTGGACCTTCATTACGGTGACTTCGAGAAACTCACCCTCGGCCTTGCCGACGTACTTGCCAAGCAAGCTTCCTCCCTATCTTGCGCCTGCCTGCAGGTGGACGAGGCAAACGTTCCCGGGAACCCCGCCCATGGTCCCCTTGCCGCCGAGGCCATCAACCGTATTCTCGATGCCTTCGAAGGGGAAAAAGCCGTCCACCTCTGCTTCGGCAACTATGGCGGTCAAACGATTCAAGGCGGAACTTGGGAAGCCTTGCTTGCTTTCCTCAATGCCCTTCGAACCGACCATGTCGTCCTCGAGCTTGCCCACCGTCCGAGCGAAGACCTCGAAGCCCTCGCCAAAGTGGACGACCGTATCGCCCTCGGCATCGGGGTGGTCGACGTGAAGGCAAACCAAGTCGAGACGGCCGAAGACGTCGCCAAATCGCTCGAACAAGCAGAGTCCCAGCTCGGGGAGGGACGAATCCGCTGGATTCACCCCGACTGTGGTTTTTGGATGCTGAAGCGCTCCGTGGCCGACCGCAAGATCGCCGCCCTCGCCGCCGGACGCGACCTCTACCTCGGGCAGTGACGATCGCTCTCCCCACGCTCGACCTCAAGCAGGTCGATTTCCGCGTCCTCCCCATGCGGACGCGCTTTCCGTTCAAATATGGCATCGCCAGTCTCACCGCTCTGCCCCACCTCGTGCTGCAGGCCTCCGTCGAGGTAAACGGAACCCTCGCACACGGCATCACCTCCGAAGGTCTGCCACCGAAATGGTTCACGAAAGCACCAGACACCACCTTCGAGCAAGACCTCCCCTCCATGCTTGCCGTCATCGAGAACGCTGTAAACGTCGCCCTTGCCTCCCCTTCCAACACTTTCTTCAACCTTTGGCGAAACCTCTACGACGAACAAGACGCTTGGGCATCCGCCGAAGGGCATCCGCCTCTTCTCGCCAACCTCGGCGTAAGCCTCGTGGAACGCGCCTTGCTCGATGCCCTCTGCCGCCACCTCGGGCGCCCTATCCACAAAGTCATCCGCGAAAACCTGCTTGGCATCCGTCTTGGCGGCGTTCGCTTGGAGCTAAACGATCTTTCTCTCGCCGAAACTCTGCCCGAAAAGCCACGCTCTACAATCATCGCTCGCCACACCATCGGCCTCGGCGATCCCCTGACGTCCGACGACGTCACCGACGAAACCCGTGCAGACGACACTCTGCCCCTCGACCTCGAGTCCTGCATTCGCTCCTATAAATTAAATTATTTTAAAATAAAAGTCTGCGGCAAGCTCGACTCGGACCTCCCTCGCCTCCGAAAATTGGCCGAACTGCTGGGCCCCGAAGCCCGTTTTACCCTAGATGGCAACGAGCAGTACCCGAGCATCTCGGCCTTTCGAGAGCACTGGGAAGCCTGGCGGGAGGAGGACTCCCTGAGGACTTTTCTAGACGGCGGTCTCCTCCTCGTTGAGCAACCCGCCCACCGCGACGAAACCTTCGCACCCGCCGTCGCCGACGATTTCTCCAATTGGCCAGACCGACCCTCCTTCATAATCGACGAGGCAGACGGTTCCCTCGATTCCCTTCCCAACGCCCTCGACCTCGGCTACGACGGCGCCAGTCACAAGAACTGCAAGGGCATCGTCAAAGGCATCGC
>CAZXKR010000091.1:0-4846 GCA_964641305.1 uncultured Puniceicoccaceae bacterium
CAACCGTAGTCGCAACTACGGTCGTCGTAGGTAAACCAAGCTCCCTTCGGATAGCGTCGGGGCACCCGCTTGAAATGCCCTCCGCGAGCCATATCCAAACAGTTTGCCAAGATGGTGCCGGGCCTTTCGCCGAAAACCTCAGGGTAGGCATATGCGTAACCCTCGTGCGTTACCAGATGCAACACTTCCTCCAGCGATGCATCGAATTCGTCGCCCCCGGGATTGGTCTCCGTAGCAAACTGTCCTTGCCCGTGGTGAAAGCCGGCATCTTGGAAAATTTCGTGATCCAACCTGCCCAAGGCCCGTTCGTTCGCCGTCATGAATAGAAAGGCTTTTCGGCGGATCATAGTCGCCAACACCTTGGGGTTGTCGGGTTTGCCGTCCTCGTCGTTGTCGAGGTACTCCGCCAGAATGACTGCCGCGTGACGTAATTTAGCAGGCGGAGTAGTCGCAGTTCCGAAAAGATGAATGCCGAATACATTCAGGTAATAGGTGAACTGCTTCTTGAACACATCTAGTTCCCCTGAAGGAATTGGGCCGATTTTGAAAGTAGGCGGAGCAGCCACGGTTCTGGAAACCACAAGGCATAGAAGGACAAGGGTGAAAATTCGAGAAAGCATTTTCGAATGGGACGACATCTTACTGAACTGCAATCTAAAAGGCTCCTGCCAGCGAGCCTAGAAATTCAGGGACGGACAGGGGCACTTCGGCCGCTTTTCTTGTACTCCTCGAGCATGGCTTTCAATTTCTTCCTGATCTCAGGCTTCTTGAAATACAAATTGTTCGTCTCCCCCGGATCGTCCTTCAGGTTGTACAATTGCCCCGGTGCTTGCGGAGCTTTTTCGGGTAGGGCGTATTGCTTGAGGCCCCACTCACCGTCTCGACTGTAGTTGCTTCCTCCAGACCCCTTGTGGTCGAGATACTTCCAGTTTCCCTGGCGGATCGCCAGAGCCAGACTGATTGTCTGGTGCAGAGTAAAATTGCGGATCGGCTGGTCAGCCTTGCCGAGCAGAACAGGCAAGAGATCGAAACTATCCTCAGCCGCATCATCCGGCAATTCAGCGCCCACGATTTCCGCGCAAGTGGCCATGAGGTCGGTCAAACAGACGGTCTGATCCGAAATGGTCCCCGCTTTGACCTTGCCCGGCCAACGGGCGATCATAGGCACGCGATGACCGCCTTCCCAGTTGTCGCGCTTCACGCCTCGCCAGGGCCGAGCTCCGTCATGCTTGTGAGTCTTGCGCATGTTGATAACGGTTGGAACTTCCGGTCCGTTGTCACTGGAGAACACGACCAAAGTGTCATCGGCAAAACCATGTGCTTCCAGAGCCTTCGTCAATTCCCCCACGATGTGATCCATCTCGAAGATGAAATCCCCATGCGGTCCGGAATCCGTCTTGCCCTTGAAATCCTTGCCTGGGAATGAAGGCAAATGAACAGCCTGCATGGAATGAAAGAGAAAGAACGGTTTGTCGGGCTTCTGCTTCTTGTGCATCTCGAGAAATTCGAGGCTTTTTTTCAAGAAGACCTGATCGACTTCCTCCAAGTCAAAATTCGGCGCGATCATGCCCGGACGGTTATCCCGGGAGTACGGATGCTTGGGCAGAGGTCCGCGATCAACGATTTGGGTAGGCGGAACGGGTATGCGGTCGCCGTCGACATAAGCATATAGCCAATCCGTGGTCGGGCAGCTTGCAGTACCAAAGAAATGATCAAACCCCCGGTCAATCGGACCACCTTCCAGTTTCCTAGAATAGTCGATCTCACGCACCGCATCCAGTCCGTTCCGGTTGATCGGCTTGCCCTTCTTGTCAAAGGCCGTGAGCCCTATGTGCCACTTCCCGAACATAGCGGTTTCGTAACCTTTCTTTCGAAGCATGCCCGGCAGGGTCAATCGATTCGGAGTGATGAGGCAGGGCCCCCCCACTCCAGTAAAGACACCTTTGTAGTTGAGACGAAACGCCATGCGTCCTGTTAGCACGCTATAACGGGTCGGCGTGCAAACCGTTGACGGGCTATGAGCATCAGAGAAGAGCATTCCCTCGGCCGCCAGTCGATCGAGGTTTGGTGTTGGGATTTTCGATTCCGGGTTGTAGCAAGCAACGTCACCGTAGCCTAAATCATCGGCCAGAATAAAAACGACATTGGGGTATTTGGTCTTCGAGGCATCAGCAAAATAATAAGTGAAGAGACAAAGGAAGATAGGAATCGTAAGTTTTTTCATGTGTAATCAAAAAGCGTTACCGAATCCGTGCAGCTTTTCAACCCCTAGGTTGCCGTAACAAAAACAGTTCGAATTTGTAATGGACGCGAAACTCCTTAGTGCCCTACTCTACCGACTCAACCATTAACCCTGCAATTACGCCTTGGGCTAAAATCCCTCATGAGTTCCTCAAACCAGACATCCTTTCTCGACAACGTTAACCTTTGTTTCGATCGGGCGGCTTCCGCGATCGAACTGCCGAGTGGGCTCGCCCAACAGATACGAACCTGCAACGCCATCTGTGAAGTCAAATTCGGTGTCGAATTGCGTGGAGGCTACGAGGTCTTTACCGGATGGCGAGCCACCCACAGCGAGCATGTGCTTCCAGTGAAGGGAGGAATTCGCTACGCTACCTTCGCCGACCAGCAGGAAGTGGAGGCCCTCGCGGCACTCATGACCTACAAGTGCTCCATCGTCAACGTTCCCTACGGTGGCTCCAAGGGTGCCCTTAAAATTGACCCGAAAAAATACACGCAAGATGAACTCGAGCACATCACCCGACGTTTCACTCAGGAACTGGACAAGCGCGGCTTCATCGGACCCGGCCTAAACGTACCGGCCCCCGACATGGGCACGGGCCAAAGGATGATGGCGTGGATGGCCGACGAGTACCAACGACTTCACCCCACCGACATCAACTCCCGCGGTTGCGTCACGGGCAAACCGGTTCATTTTGGTGGAATCCAAGGCAGAACCGAAGCCACCGGAAGAGGAGTACAATACGGACTCAGGGAATTCTTTCGCAACCCGGACGACGTCAAGGACGCAGGCCTCGAGGGAATCCTCGAGGGTAAGAGAATCATCGTTCAAGGTCTCGGTAACGTCGGCTACCATGCCGCAAAGTTTCTGGAGGAAGAAGACGGCGCAAAGATAATTGCCATCCTCGAACGAGACGGTGCTCTGATGCACGAAGACGGTCTGTCAGTCGAGGAAGTATTCGCACACAAACAGGAAAAGGGCTGTATGGAAGGTTTTTCGGGAGCTCAATTTGTCCCGGGCGGAGCTGAACTTTTGGAGCATTCCTGCGACATCCTCGTGCCCGCGGCCATGGAAGGCGTCATTACACAAGACAATGCGGGTAACATTCAGGCAAAGGTCATCGCCGAGGCGGCCAACGGTCCCGTCTCCTATGAGGCCGACCGCATACTCAACGAAAAAGGCGTCTTCATCTTGCCCGATGCCTACCTCAATGCCGGCGGGGTCACGGTTTCCTACTTCGAGTGGCTCAAGAACCTCTCGCACGTTCGCTTCGGCCGCATGGATCGCCGCTACGAGGAAGCACAAGGACAGGCCATCCTCGACGTTCTCGAACAAGCTCTCGGGAAACCCGTAGAGGGCGAAGCCCGAGACAGCCTCCTCACAGGGCCCGACGAGCTCACCCTCGTTCGCTCCGGCCTCGATGACACCATGCGTGAAGCCTACGGCGAAATTCGCGAAACACATCTCTCCAACGACAAGATCAACGACCGCCGAACCGCCGCCTTCGCCCTATCCATCAAAAAAATCGCCGCTATTTACGAGAGCATGGACCTTTAAGGCTTTTCTAAAAGTGAACGAGGACTTCCCCGACTCCACTTCGGAAGCAATTGAACGTGCTCTTGAGGCTGGCTCAGCAGCCTTTCATCCTTTCAGAAAGCTTTCAGGCGAACGCAGAGCGACTTTCCTAGAAACGATCGCCGACATACTGGAACAGAATACCGAGGAAATTATTGCCCTCGCCGACGGCGAAACCTCGTTGGGCCTTCCACGCTTGAGGATGGAACTCAAGCGAACTGTGAATGAGACCCGTCTCTTCGCCGGGCTTGCCCGATCCGAAGATTGGCTGGAGTCACGATCGGACGAGGCGGAACCAGACCGTATCCCCATTCCAAAACCCGGACTGCAGAGCGACAATCTACCCCTTGGTCCGGTTGTCGTAATAGGCGCCTGCAATTTCCCCTTGGCCATTTCCGTTGTTGGAACGGATACGATGTCGGCACTCGCAGTAGGATGCCCGGTCATAGTCAAGGCTCATCCCGGACACCCCGGCACCTGTGCGAAACTCGGGCAAATCGTGAAGGAGGCAGCAATGAAAACGGATATGCCTTCGGGAACCTTCTCGCTACTGCAAGGGATCGACCACCGAGTAAGCCGTGAACTAGTTGGGCATCCACTCACTAGAGCCGTTGCCTTCACGGGTTCCCTGAAAGGAGGTCGAGCACTGGCAACTATCGCCGCTACGCGAAACGAACCCATTCCATTCTATGCCGAAATGGGAAGCCTCAATCCGCTCTTCATCCTCCCAGGAGCCATCCGGGAACGCAGTAAGGAAATCGCTAAGGGGTACGTCGGCGCCGTAAACTTGTTCGCAGGCCAAATGTGCACCAAGCCCGGGGTACTCGTTCTGGTCGACGGACCGGGGGTCGACACCTTCCTCTCGACCGCGGAAGAAGCCACTCGAGCACAACCACCCATCGCAATGCTAAACAAAGGCATTCGGGAAATCTACGAGACGAGCACAAAGACCCTTGCCCAAAAAGCGGAACTGCTCGCAGAGTCAGAAACGCCGCCCGAAATCTCGCGGAACGAAGCTACTTCTAGATT
>CAZXKR010000091.1:4946-6147 GCA_964641305.1 uncultured Puniceicoccaceae bacterium
CCACACATCATGGGGGACCATGGCCCGCAACCACCGATGCACGACACACCTCCATCGGGCTTTACGGTTATCGACGATTCGTAAGACAGGTATGCCGACAAGGGTTTCCCAAGGAAGCATAATCAAAACTGACCTGTTCTCCCCTACCCTTCTTTTGGCGTTTACAATAAGCCCGGTCAGGTAACAGTTTGGCTCTCGTCATGTCTCCGAATAGTGAAGAGAACTCTGCAATACCTCACGCCTTCGTAAGCGAAGGTCCCATAGGGGCAAGAGTCTGGAAGATTTGGTCTCCCCTGTGGAAACTACGGCACCATCGGAAAGGTCGCTTCTTTCCTCTGCTCGCAACTTTCGGAATGCTAGTGTTGCTTTCACCCTATCAACTCACCAACTGGATCGCTTCCTTTCGCGGAGTAACGATATGGGATCCAAAGTCCGTCTTCGTATTGGCCGACGGTCGCTACCTCGATCACGTCATCCCCTTCGTTCCATGGACCATATTCGTGTACTACACCATTTTTCTTTTTTATCTCGCCCTGCCACTTGCCGCCCCAAAGACAAGAGACGGGCATCGCGAGCTGCTCGTCACCATCCAGTTCATAGCCTTGGCCAGTTGGTTCGCTTACCTCGTGTTCTTGCTGTTCCCCGCCCAAGTAGATTTGCGGACACAAGCCTTGGCCTTGGGTGCAACGGAAGGGAACTTGGGTTCCTTTTACGCCGGGTTCCATTGGCTGGACCGTCCCTTCAACTCTTGGCCCAGTCTGCATGTCGCCCAAACCTTTCTGGCCGCCATCGGGATGACTCATTGGTGGGCGCGAGATGGGCGCGAGATGCGGATAGTGGCCCTATGGATTCTTTGGACTGCCCTAGCTCTCAGCACCCTCACGACCAAGCAGCATTTCCTTTGGGACGCACTCACAGGGTTCGCTCTGGGACTGGCGGGATGGTGGTTTGGGCTTAGGCATGCCTTAAGGCATCTTTCTGGAAAAGAACGTGCAAAATGAAATAAACCTTGCATCCGTTTCCAACTAAATAATTAATCGAACGCATACCATTCTTGTACCAAACCAACCAAATCTAGAAACGCCATGGAAAAGAAAATCTCCCTCTTCCTCGCGATCCTCACCCTAGGATTCGCACAACAAATCTTCGCGCAGGACGACAACGCCAGTGCAGACGACACGGAACGCTGGTCCGACTTCCT
>CAZXKR010000092.1:0-6143 GCA_964641305.1 uncultured Puniceicoccaceae bacterium
AGGCAGCGGTCCTCGGTCCCGTCCACACCGGCAAGTTCGGGCGGGACTAAGCGGCGAATAACTTCGGGTTTGGTCGGTTTTTCAACAAATTCGGTAATGACGGCGTTGTCGCCGACACGAATCAACCCCAATCCCGAAGCTTCAGAGATAGAAACCGGGTTTGCCGCAACCGTAACGTCGGCCCCTCTTTCCAGATGCTCTTCGACCATCTTGGCCAAGTCCATGCGGAACAGTTGATCGCCCGACAAAATAATAAAGATGTCATCGTCTTCGGCATGAAAATGGATCAAATTTCGACGCACTGCATCCGCCGTACCTTGGTACCACGTATCACTGACTTCGGTTTGCTCGGCCGAAAGAATTTCTACAAAACCACCTGCAAAACGATCAAACCTGTAGGCGTACTGAACATGCCGATGCAAGGACGCCGTGTTGAACTGGCTGAGTAAATAGATACGGTTGAAGCCGGAATTGATGCAGTTGCTGATGGGTACGTCCACCAATCGATATTTGCCGGCCAATGGGACCGCAGGCTTGCATCGCAACTGAGTCAATGGATGCAATCGCGTGCCCCGACCGCCTCCCATGATTACGCAATGTACTATCCCGGCCATTTAGTCTAATGAATTAGGCTTGCTCGAAAATGGATTTGAGAATGTTCTGCACGAGCTCATGTCTGACGAGCAAACACACCTTGGCAACCTAAAAGCGAAAGATACATCACCCTGATGATTTTCACATCGTATTTCTACGTTACCAAGAGATTTCCAAGCGTTACGACCATCGACTAAACAAGCCATAGACAATGAAAATTCATCCTGAATTAGAAGAGTTCAAACGTTTGTCCGAAGAGGCAGACGTCGTTCTTGTTCGGGCAGAATTCACGGCCGATGCGGAAACCCCGCTCTCCGCGTACGCAAAACTTTCGATTCGCAAGCCTGCTTTCTTGCTGGAATCAGTGGTAGGCGGGGAACAGGTAAGTCGATATTCGTTCGTGGGTTGCAATCCGAGAAAAGTGATTGCCTGTCACGAGAACGAAACCGTCGTCACCGAACGCAACGGCGAACGCAACAGCTTCCCGACGCCCGCTGACCCTCTAGACATCGTGGAACAAGAAATGGCCGGCATTCGCTACGCCGCCATCGACGATTTGCCTCGTTTTGCAGGGGGTGCGGTCGGATACGTCGGCTATGAGTATGCCTCTCGAATTGAGCCTACTGTGCCTCTTGCCGAGAAGGACGAGTTGGGTCTGCCCACTCTGTACTTTTTGATCGCCGACTTAGTCCTGATTTTTGATCACGCGAGACAAACGCTTTCAATCTGCGCCAATGCATACGTCGGGGACAATCCCGCCGCCGACCATGCCGAAGCCGCGGAACGTATTGCCGAAACTGTGAAACAGCTATCCGTACCCTCACCGTTGCTACCGGCAGAACTCGACTCGGTTGAGGCACCGGATCCGCCCGAGGGGAATTTCAGCAAAGAAGAATTTGAAGCTCTAGTCGAACAGACCAAGGAATACATTCGATCGGGCGACGCCATTCAAGTTGTTCTTTCCCAAAGATTTGCAATTCCATTCGCCCATTCCGCAATCGATTTGTATCGTGCGATTCGGGCGATCAATCCCTCGCCGTACATGTTTCTCCTCGAAAGCGAAGATTTCTCGGTCGTAGGAGCCTCGCCCGAGGTGCACGTCAGGCTGACCGATGATGAAGTGCTCATTCGCCCCATCGCGGGAACTCGCCCTCGAGGGGCAAACGAAGAAGAAGACCAAGCTCTGGAAAAGGAACTTCTGGCCGATGAAAAAGAGCGAGCCGAGCACCTCATGCTAGTCGATCTCGCGAGAAACGACATTGGCAGAGTTTGTCGCCACGGCACTGTGCAGGCCGCCGAATACATGATCATTGAGCGATACTCGCACGTCATGCACATCGTATCCCAAGTTCTAGGAAAGCTAGATTCTGACAAAAACGCCTTCGATCTGATGCGAGCCACCTTTCCCGCCGGCACGGTTAGTGGAGCTCCCAAGGTTAGAGCCATGCAGATTATTTCTGAATCTGAAAACCTTCGTCGACACGTGTACGCAGGCGCTCTAGGTCATTTCGGATATGACGGAAACCATGACTCTTGTATCGCCATACGTACGGCCATGCTTGTAGATGGTATGTTGCAACTTCAAGCCGGAGCCGGAATCGTGGCAGATTCAATACCTGAAATGGAATACCAAGAAACTATCAACAAAGCCAAGGGCATGCTAAAGGCGATAGCTCTCGCCGAATGCCAAGCCGAAAAATGACATGCCTGTAGAGGAAGAAGAAGCTTTAAAAATCTACCTTGAGCAAATCGCCAAGGTGCCTCTCCTCACTATTAAAGAAGAAGGAGAACTGGCGGAACTCATTCGTGGCGGAGACGAAAAAGCCCGGCAGCAAATGATTACCGCCAATCTTCGCCTCGTAGTAAAGATTGCTCAAGATTATTCCAACCTCGGTCTGAGTCTGCTCGACCTCATTTCAGAAGGTAACATCGGTCTTATGAAAGCAGTCGAGCGTTTCGACCCGAACAAAGGGGGAAAGCTCAGCACCTATGCCGCTTGGTGGATAAAGCAAGGGATAAAGCGAGCTCTCGCCAATCAAAGCAAAACCATCCGCCTACCCGTGCACATGGTCGATCGCGTTTCACAGATGAGGAAGGCGGAAGGACACCTTACCGAGCAGCTCGGTCGTGTGCCCACTGAAGAAGAAATTGCCGAGGAGATAAAAATTCCCGCGGCGAAAGTGACCCATCTCAAAGCAGTCGCCTCTAAACCCACCTCATTGGAATCGCCCGTGGGAGACGCCGAAGGTTCGACCTTTGGAGACCTTGTTCGCGACGAAAAAGCGGCAGACCCCTACGATCGGCTTCAACGCAAGACCCTTGTAAGCGACGTCAATATTGTGCTGGATCGCCTGGAACCGCGCGAAGCCGATATCATCAGACTTCGGTTCGGTTTGGGAGGGCGCGATCCACTGACCTTGGAGGAGGTGGGCGCTCGCATCGGGGTGACCCGCGAACGGGTCCGCCAACTGCAGGAGCTCGCCATTCGCAAACTACGCAAGGAGATGACGTCCATGGAACGCCCACGAACAGCAGAGGAAATAAAAGAGGCGAAGATAATGGAAGACCACATGCGCATGCTGGGAGAAATCATTGCCGCGAAGGACAAGAAGAAATCCTAACTGAGCTAAAGTCCTTCCACCGAGCAGGTCGCAAGGCAACGCTCGTTAGGAATACCTAAGGCTAAACAAGATCAAATCCACAGCCTCTTGAGGTAAAGGCTGTAACTCTCGAAAGATGGGAAGAATTATTCTTCGCTAGTGGCTTTGTCAAGTAGGTCGCCCAGAGAGGTCGTCAAATCTTCTCCGCTCTCTTCGTAGGCAGCCACTTCCTTGGCCAGATCGTCCTCATTGTATTCAGCTGCCTTGATACTCAAACCGATGCGACGCTCCTCACGGTCAATCTTGATCACTCTGGCGGTAACCTCCTGACCTTCCTGAAGTACGTCCTTCACCTTTTCTATGCGTTCCTCACTGATCTGGCTCACGTGAACCAACCCATCGATATCGTGATCGAGTTTCACAAACGCACCATATCCGGCGATGCGAGCTACCTCGCCCTTCACCATCTCGCCCAACTTGTAAAGACGATCGATATCTTCCCAAGGATCAACACCGAGCTGCTTCATACCAAGAGAGATGCGATGGTTCTCGATATCAACTTCCAATACGATTGCATCCACTTCGTCGCCCTTGTTGACCACTTCGCTGGGATGGTTCACCTTGCGAGTCCAGCTCATATCGGACACGTGCACCATTCCGTCGATGCCTTCCTCAAGTTCGATAAAGGCGCCATAGGAGGTAAGGTTGCGAACCTTGCCGCGAACACGCGCACCCGAAGGATAATTGTGTGGAGCCATGTCCCAAGGATTGGCGTCCAATTGGCGTAGACCCAAAGAAATTTTCTGATCATCTTGCTGGATGCCGAGAACAACTGCGTCCACTTCGTCGCCAACATTCAAAACATCCCCGGGTTTAGTTATGCGCTTGGTCCAAGACATTTCAGTAACGTGTACCAAACCTTCCACTCCGGCTTCCAGCTCGATGAAGGCACCATAAGGAACAAGGTTCACCACCTTGCCCCGCACCTTCGACTGAAGCGGGAATTTTCTTTCGATACCGTCCCAAGGATTAGGCGTAAGTTGCTTGAGCCCGAGAGAAACCCGATCGCGATCGTAGTCCACGTCGATAATCGAGACAGTGATCTCTTCGCCCGTTTTCACCATTTCGCTGGGATGCGAAACGCGACCCCAGCTCATGTCGGTAATGTGGAGAAGACCATCGAGTCCATCCAAGTCGATGAAAGCGCCGTAATCCGTGATGTTCTTGACCATGCCGCGGCGGGTATCGCCTGGTTTGATGCTAGCGAGAATCTCGCGCTTTTTGCTATGTCGGCGTTCCTCAATAAGCTCACGGCGAGAAACTACGATGTTCCTGCGCTCGCGATTAATCTTGATAACCTTGAAATCAAAAGTTTGTCCCACGAACTGATCCAAATTCTTGGGAGCCTGCACATCCACTTGGGATGAAGGCAAGAAGGCATCCACCCCAACGTTAACGACCAACCCGCCTTTGACCTTGGTCTTGACTCGTCCCGTAATGACCGAGCCTTCCTCGCAAGTGTTAACGATTTTTTCCCAGTTCTTCTTCTGTTCAGCCTTATCGAAGGACAGCACGGGGTTTCCGTCCTTGTCCTCAAGGCGTTCCAGATAAACTTCTATATCGGAACCGATTTCCAGCTCCCCGACATCTACGAATTCGTGGGCTTGAACGGTTCCCTCGGCCTTCCCTCCGAAATCTATGACGACTTCGGTTGGTCGGATTTCCATTACGGTCCCGGAAATAACGGAACCTTCTTTAAGTTGTTCGATTTTGCTCTCTGCGAGCAACTCTTCCATCAATGCGCTCATGCGGCTTTCTTTCTTGGTTAACCGACCGGCAAATCCGTAATACAGGCAACGTAATTTGACGCCGCCTCAGAGCGGTCGGGTTAAGGGTTTAACAATTAAATAGTGAAAAGAACAAACAGGATACAGATTTAGGCTGCGAGGAATTCCTGCAAAAAAAAGAAAATGATCCTTTTCATCGAGCAACGCAAGGATAAAGCAGGCTTCGACGATCGAAAATGCTTCCCACAATAGAACAGCAAAATATCGCGAATAGTACGGACAACCTACTGAACCAGCTTGTTCAACGGATACTCCACGATACCTTCTGCTCCAAGTCGTTTGAGAGCGGGAATAATTTCTCGGGAAATCTTCTTTTCGATCACCGTCTCCACGGCCACCCAATCCTCGTCGCTCAACCTCGAAATGGTTGGATTGCGAAGAGCGGGCAAAGCCTCCAAAACCTGATCGAGGATTGCCTTTGGAACGTTTAATTTCAAACCCACCTTCGCCTTGGCTTCCAAAGCCGCCTGCAGGAGCAGAGCCATATTCTCGATCTTGGCTCGCTTCGCCTCATTCTCCCAGCTCGCATTGTTGGCAATCAAAACCGTGTTCGTCTCGAGCAAAGTATCCACGATTCGCAAATTATTGGCGCGAATGGAGTTCCCCGTTTCCGTAAGATCAACGATGGCATCCACCAACTCGGGCACCTTCACTTCAGTAGCCCCCCAAGAAAACTCCACGTCGGCATTCACGCCGTGCTCCTCGAGATAGCCTCGAGTAAAGTTCACCAATTCGGTAGCCACCGTCTTGCCCTCCAAGTCCTTTACCGATTGAACGTCCGAGTCCTCGGGCACGGCAAGCACCCACTTGGAAATTCGGTTCGAAGCTCGGCTATATACCAGATCGGCAACCTGCACCACCTCCGAACCATTCTCCAAAACCCAGTCACGACCGGTCAAACCGCAATCGAAAAACCCATTCTCCACGTAACGGCTCATTTCTTGAGCGCGTACAAAACGTCCATCCAGTTCGGGATCGTCCCATGCGGGCCTGTAAGACCGAGGTCCCTTCGAAATGCGAAAACCCGCCTTGGCGAACAAATCGATCGTCGCTTCCTCCAAACTGCCCTTGGGCAAACCAAAATTCAACAAAGTGCTCATCT
>CAZXKR010000093.1:0-1493 GCA_964641305.1 uncultured Puniceicoccaceae bacterium
ATGAAGCGGGATGAGGAGCCTTCCTACTACCTTTACCGGCTGACCATGGACGGTCGTTCCCAGACCGGCGTCGTGGGCTGCTGTCTGGTGGATGAGTATTTCGACGGGAGCATAAAGAAGCACGAGCTAACCCGGCCCGTGAAGGAGGACGACCGGGTGCGGCACGTGGAAACCCTAAATGCGAACGCCGAGCCCGTTTTCTTTTCCTACCGAGGAAATGATTTCATAGACGGGTTTGTTTCGGAGCAGCTTTCGGGGACTCCCGTGTACGATTTCACTTCCGAGGACGGGATCAGGCACGAGTTCTGGGCGGTTTCGGATTCTGCCGAGGTGTCCCGGTTGGAGTCTTTGTTCGCCGAGGTTCCCGCTCTCTACGTGGCCGATGGGCATCACCGCACGGCGGCGGCTGCCCGAGTGGGCAAGGAGCGACGCGAGGCGAATCCGAACCACGACGGGTCGGAAGAGTACAACTTTTTCCTGGCCGTGCTTTTTCCGGACGACCAACTGAAGATCTTCGACTACAACCGCGTGGTGACCGACCTGAACGGTCTTTCGGAGGAGGAGTTTCTTGCCAAGTTGGAAAATTCCTTCGAAATAAGCCCTTCGGCGGATGGCGCTTGCCGGCCCTCGGGCATGCGCGAGTTCGGATTGTATTTGAAGGGCAGTTGGTTTCGTCTCCGTGCGAAGGAGGGCTCATGGGATGACGACGACCCCATCGGCGCCCTCGACGTGACTGTGCTTTCAGACCACGTATTGGAGCCTATTCTTGGAATAACAGACCTGCGGCGAGACAAGCGAATAGACTTCGTGGGCGGCATTCGCGGATTGAGCGAGCTTGAACGCAGAGTGGATTCCGGTGAAATGGCGGTTGCCTTCGCCCTGCATCCGGTTTCCATGGAACAACTCCTCACCATTGCAGACGCTGATCAAATAATGCCCCCCAAGACCACATGGTTCGAACCGAAACTGCGAAGCGGGTTGGTTGTGCATGAATTGGAATGACCCAAGAATCGCATGACTTTTCCCCCGCATTGGGTAAGGTCTTGACGACCTTGCTCGGGGCATGCGAAGAAACTGCTCCTGATCGTAGACTGGGCCGTACCTTGCTGGGCTTTCGAGAGCTTCTCGAATATGAGGATAAATCGGATTTCGATGAGAAGGAACGCCCCGTACTAGATCTGGCCAGGTTGCAGGCCGTTAGGTTTCTTTTGGACAACCTGCCTGCGGTGGATGATCCGGATCCAACGGTGTGGACGAAGTACTACACCTTCTTAAGCGTCGAGGGAGCGGAAGCTCGGGAACTGTTGGAAGTTAAGGAACCAGCGTTGGCCGAGGTCTGGAGCGATTTCCGTTCACGTCTTCCCGAAGTCATGGACGAGGCCATCGGGTTGTCCCGAAACTGAGGCTTTGAAAATTCTAATCCTCACCTCGTCCACCGGTGGTGGTCATGATATGCGGGCCAGGGCGCTTGGCGAATGGGCCCGTATGGAAAA
>CAZXKR010000093.1:1593-4656 GCA_964641305.1 uncultured Puniceicoccaceae bacterium
TCGGCCACTATGCTTTTCGCTCGTCCCGGAGCCGGCACCACGGCCGAAGCGATTGCTTGCGGTACGCCCGTGCTATTCGACGTTTCGCGCGGGGTAATGCCTCAAGAGCAAAACAACCTTAGCTTTTGGCAAAAGCGAACGGGCGGACTTGCCTCAACCAAGAAGGCCACCGAGGTTCCGCGCCGTCTCCATTCCTCTTCTCTGCCGGCGACTTTCCCGTATGCCCGTGGAGAAACGCCCTTGCGCTTTCTGGAGAAGCTACGTGAAATCGTGGCTTCCCGATGAACGATTTCAAGGATCCCACCGTTGCGTCCGCCACCTTCCGAGCCTTGGAGGCTTGTTCGGAGGAATGGGTGAAGCGGGGTGGCAAGGGAACTTCCCTCAAGCTGGAGTTTTCGGATGGAGGCGAAGTGAGGTTTTCGCCGGGTGGTCTGACCTTTGCCGATTATTGGGTGTTTTTGAGAGCTCTTACTGACGGTTTTGCCATGCCTCGGATTGCTCCCATGCTTTCCCGTCCCTTGGAAACCTTTCGAGTTATTCGTACCTTAAAGGCGTTGAGCGCCGCGTTTGCCGATTCCGAGAACGCAAAGACCAAGGTTGCCTTGGGACTTCGCGGAGGCTTGGGTGCGGCGGAAGCTTATGCCGGTCTCGATTCGAAGTGCATTGACGCCATTGGCAGGGAGAGCCCGGGCACGGTGACGTTTACGGTGGAAGGAGAGGATTTAAGCATGTGGTTTCGGATTGAGCCCAAGGCCCAATATAGTTCCGGAAGCGGAGAACCTCCGGAGGTTCCCGCAGCCCGGGTCTGCTTTCGCGACTTGGAGACGGCTTCTAGAGCGGTCGACGGAAAGCTGGACTCTTTGGCGGCTCCTGCTCTTGGCGAGGTGGAGGTTACGGGGCGGATTCCGCTTGCTGAGTCGGTCGGTTACGTGGCCGATATAGCCGCTCGAAACTTGGTTTTTGCTCGATGACTCTTTCTCGTACGCGTTCCGATGAACTTTTCCTGCGAGCCACGAAGGTGGTGCCTGGCGGGATTTACGGGCATCTTGCTCCCGCAGGTGGCTTGCCGAAGGTTTTTCCGCATTATGCCGAGAGTGCCGAGGGTTGTCGTTTTCGAGACGTGGACGGGAATGATTGGCTGGACTTCATGTGCGGCTACGGCGCCATTCTCTTAGGGCATAGGGATCCCGAGATCGAGGAAGCGGCTGACCGTCAACGCCGGGACGGTTCAGTCCTAAATCAACCGACCGCCCGAATGGTTGAACTGGCCGAGGCTATGGTGGAGCGGATCGACTTTGCGGAATGGGCCGTTTTCGCCAAGAATGGTTCCGACGTCACGACTTGGGCGACCCGTGTGGCCCGCGAGCATACCGGACGCCGCTTCGTCTTGAAGGCAAAGGGAGCCTACCATGGGGTGGACGCTTGGTGCGATCCCGGTTTCGGCGGACGAATCCCAGAGGATCGGGCGTTCGTGGGTGAATTCCAATGGAATGATCTCGATGGATTGCGTGATCTCGCGAAGGAGCATGAGGACGACGTAGCTGCGATTGTGCTGACGCCCTATCATCATGCCGCGTTCGGGCCTTCGGAAATGCCCGCGGATGGGTTCTGGTCCGGGGTGGAGGAGTTGTGCCGGGAGAAAGGAATCATACTCGTGCTCGACGACGTGCGCGCCGGGTCTCGCCTGCATGAGGGCGGGTCGCATCGACTGTTTGGTTTCACTCCCGATATCGCCTGCTATTCCAAGGCACTGGGGAATGGTTATGCTATTTCCGCCTGCGTGGGTCGAGAAGACCTGCGTCGGGGAGCGCGGGACGTGTTTCTCACGGGTAGCTGCTGGAACGATGCAGTGGCCATGACGGTTGCCATGAAGTGTCTCGAGCTTGCTCGGGAGCGAAATATCGTGGGTCGATTGGAGCAGTTAGGCTCTCGCCTCTCGACGGGTCTTTCCGATGCTGGAACAAAGCATGGCTTTTCGTTTCGCCTTACGGGTCCGCCCGCGATGCCCTTTCCTTGGTTCGATGGGGATGATAATCTCTACCTGTTGCAACAATTCTGCGAACTTTGCGCCTTGGAGGGAGTTTTCTTTCACCCTCACCATAACTGGTTTCTTTGCGGGGCCCATGACGATGCGACGATTGATCAAGCAGTCGAGGTCGCTTCGGTTGCGTTCTCCAAGTTGACTGTGGAAAAAGGCTAGGCGAAGGTTTCCGTAAGGAGTCGGGTTAGAAATTCATCCGAAGGTTCGGCTGCGACTAGGGCGTCTTCCAGCAACCAGAGTATGCGGCGGAGTTCGCTGAGCCTTTTATCCAGTTCATCGGAGGTAGGTTGTTTGCCTGGACCGACTTCCGGCATTACGGCAAAGGAGTAATCGCCGATCAAGGCGGCGATATCCTGATTCCCGAGAAGTTCGCGAAGATACCTAAGCTTTTCGTGGAGTGGGGCGTTTTCGTTGGCAAGGAGCGGTCGAAGGTTTTTCCATGCTTCGTCGCAGCGAGTGGCTAGTAGAGTGAGCACTTGGTCCAGACCTTGACCCGAAATGGCGCGCCGTTCCGTAAAGATGTTGGAGTCCGGTTCGTAGGGGGCAAGGCTTTCGGCAAGGGCTTCGCGGAGCTCGTCGACCTGTTCCGGATGTATTACTATGGATCCTTCCAGCAAGGCTCCCCGGTCGTTCAGGTTGATAACATTTCTACTTCGAGAGATTCGAGCGCAGTTTTCCGATGTTTCGCTCCAGTCGGATAGGAAAGGCGTGGAAACAGTTTCGGAATGATTGCCGGGGATGTCGTGGCAGACATTTGCATGGATTTGCATGTGGGAGCGTCCTGTGTTTTCGGCATAACGATCGCTGTCATCGCCTCCTCCCGCCAGATCCATGCCCACTAGCATGATTGCGGAAGGTCCCATGAATTCGGCCACGAGCATTGCGGCGAGTCCGGCATTATTTACTGCGAGAAGGCTGGTTTTGGGTATCCCTTTTCCAGCGAGCCAATCCTCAGTCATAACTCTTCCGGAGAGGTAGCGTATGTCGTCTCCCCAGCGTTGCGACCAACTCGAGTGCGATTG
>CAZXKR010000093.1:4756-6135 GCA_964641305.1 uncultured Puniceicoccaceae bacterium
CCTTGGGCCGAATCTCTCCATTTTTCGGGCATTCGTGAGCGGAGATATCCTGCGAGGTTTCGAAAAACCTGTTCTTGCCTAAGCACGCCCGTGTCGGATCTTGTTCGGCGGGCTCTCAAGGTCGAATCGATCGAAGAAATGACGAGATCTAGGATTGGCGTATATGCATGTTCATTATCATTGCCGACAAGTGAACTGACTTTGACTGTGGGCGGGGTATCGTAGTCGAGGCGAAGGAATTCGTCGATGGTTTCGGAGAGCTTGTTTGGGGCGGAATTTCTATCCAGGCAATGAACATTGGCAGGATAGGAGGAAGGAAAGTTTTCTGTTGGCGGTGCGATCCAGAGAACACCTTTGGGATAAACCTCGGCTTCGGAAGAGATGACTGACTCCTCGAGTGGACCCAATAAAATGGCTGAGACAGCTCCCTCGGAACTTGTTTCTGATAGCCATGGCGAATTCATGAAAATTTCTGATTTGGTCAACAAACGGTCTGTTCGTCACATTCCTAAGGGACGATTAGTTCGTCCTCGTTTCGGATGGACTAAGAGAGCATAAAAAGGTTTATTGGTAACTAGCCATGCTAAACGGCAAATCAATTCTTGTGACCGGAGGTACCGGTTCCTTTGGGCAAAGTTTAATCAAGACTCTTCTTGATCGTTACGAGCCCCATCGTGTCATCGTCTATTCTCGAGACGAGTGGAAGCAGTCCGAAATGGCTGCGAAACCCGAGTTTAAGCATTCTGCAGTTCGGTTTTTTCTCGGTGACGTGCGGGATGGTGATCGTTTGAATCGAGCCATGCGCGGAGTCGACTACGTTGTGCATTCTGCAGCTCTCAAGCAAGTTCCCGCCGCCGAGTACAACCCGCACGAATTCATCAAGACTAACGTGAACGGGGCTACGAACGTCGTGGAAGCCGCATTGACTGCCGGCGTGAAAAAGGTGGTGGCTTTGAGTACGGACAAAGCGGTGAATCCGGTTAACTTGTACGGAGCGACCAAACTTTGCTCGGACAAGGTGTTCGTTGCCGCCAATAGCTATGCGGGAGAGGGAGGCACCACTTTTTCGGTTGTTCGCTACGGCAATGTCGTAGGATCGCGTGGAAGCGTGATTCCTCTTTTTTGTCGTCAACGCGAAAACGGAAAGATCACGGTGACCGATCCCGACATGACGCGCTTTCTGATAACCCTGGATCAGGGAGTGGAGTTTGTTCTTCGAAGCTTGGACGTGATGGTGGGGGGCGAGTTGTTCGTGCCAAAGATTCCCGCTTGTACGGTTTCAGACATTGCCCAAGTTGTAGCTCCGGATTGCGAATGGGAAGTGTTGGGCTTGCGGCCAGGGGAAAAAGTGCACGAGATTCTCATACCCGAAGACGAAG
>CAZXKR010000094.1:0-1840 GCA_964641305.1 uncultured Puniceicoccaceae bacterium
GATTTGCTGACAAAGCCGCTAAACAGAGGAAACGCGGATATGGAGGCTGCCCCCACTATGCAGAAGGCGGTGGTGAGCGGCATGGTACGGTAAAGGCCGCCCAGCTCGGAGCCGCGCATTTCTCCCGTGCGATGAAGAACGGCTCCCATGCTCATGAAGAGCAGACCCTTGAAAAGAACGTCGTTGAAGGCATGGGCGAGAGAGCCGTCGATGGAAAGCTCGGTGCCGATTCCGATTCCGACCACCATGAAGCCGATCTGGTTGATCATGCTGTAACCGAGAACGCGGCGCAGGTCGTTCTCGATAACGGCGTAGAATATCGGGAACATGGCCATGACGGCTCCGATCGTAATGAGGACTTCAGCGCCCGGAAAAAGTCTGGCAAGCACGCAAATAGCCGCCTTGGTGGTGAAGGCGGAAAGGAAGACCGCTCCCGTGGGGGTGGATTCGGGATAGCCGTCAGTTAGCCAAACGTGCAGGCAAGGGAAGGCGCATTTCACTCCGATCGCCAGCAGAATGAGCTGGGCTCCGGCATCTCCGCCCGACAGGAGTTCAGTGAGCGATACGAGGGCAAAGGGATCGGCATCTCCTGAGGCGTACCGAAAGGCGATGCCCGCTAGAAGCAACAAACCGGACAGGACGTGAAAGAAGAGATAGCGAAAACCGGCATTTTCCGAACGCTCGGTCTTGCGTCCCCAGATCTGGAAGACGGAGGTTATGGCCAAGGCTTCCCACCAAAGAAAAAGGGAGAGCAGGTCTCCTGCGAAAGCAACCCCTACGGCGCTAGCGGCATAAAGCAAACCCATGGAAATTTGCCAAGGGTCCTTGAGGTGGAAGGAGTACAACCCGCCAATGAAAGCAGCCAGATGGAAGAGGTAGCCGAAGAGGATCGATTGCTTGTCGACGTTGACGGAAATGATTTCCTGACCAAAACAAGATATGATGGAACTCGAACCCGACTCCAACTGGGAAACAACCCAAAAGCCGAGTAGAGGAGCCGCGACCATGAGAGCTCCTGCATAGCGACCACGAACAAAAATGGCCACCAGCCCGCCGATAAGAAGGGCAAGAGCAGGATGCGCGGAAATTTCGGATGCGGCGAGAAAACTCATCGGTTCATTTCTCCCAGTAGTCTTCGTCTCTCATGAGCACGCGTTGACCGTTTAAACTGCGAAGGGCCTTAGCCAGAAAGACCAATACCGAACATGCGACGAAACCATAAATGCCGTAAAAGGAGGGCAAGGTTTCGGAACTCTCGAGAAGGCTGCCGTCGTGAAAAGCAGCGTGCTTGTGCCAACCGATGCTGAGAACGACGTCGATCAAGATGATGAGGCCGCACAGCCAATAGAAGCCGCGGATGAATTTCCTAACGTTGGCGGGGTCGTCCAGCCAGCGCTTGGGTTCGTCTTTCGGTGGTTTCTTTGCCATGACGTTTACTTCCTTCGCTTCTAAATCAATTGGCCAGACCCGCTAGACTGAGCAGGACGTCGGAAAACAGGAACAGGCCGAAACAGCCCAAAGCCGTACACGAAAGAGGAACCACGCATTGCCAAGGAGCTTCTTGAATGCCGCCCTCCCCTTCCTTCTCGTCATCGGTTCGAAAAAAGGCGCTTACGGCAACGGGAAGAAGGTAGAAAACGTTCAAGAGCGAACTGACCAACAGCACGACCACCACCCAAACGTAGTCGCGGTCGAGAGCACCGAGAACGAGGTACCATTTGCTCACGAATCCCCCAAGGGGCGGCAAGCCGATCACGCTGAGAGAACCTATCAGGAAAGCAGCCATCGTGAAGGGCATCTTGCGGCCAAGGCCGCGGAGCTCGCTTACGTATTTCTTGCC
>CAZXKR010000094.1:1940-6049 GCA_964641305.1 uncultured Puniceicoccaceae bacterium
GCTTGGAGAACCTCGATACCGAAGATGTCGGAATAAACGCGAATGACGCAGAATACGCCGACCTTCACCACGGCCACGGCATGAAGCAACGCGGAAACGGGAGTGGGCGCCACCATGGCGTTCGGCAACCACGAGTGGAAAGGCATAAGCCCCGCCTTGGCGAAACCGAAAGTGAACAGCAAGAGAAGCACCATTTGGGTGGTGGGCGAGAAGAAGGAAACCTTGCCCGTGTCGGCGAGAAAATCCATCGTAACCGCTCCCCCGTCGAGCCAGACGTAGCACCAGCTCAAGGCAGGCAAAAGCAAACAGAGGGAAGTGAATAGAAGGTAACTGAGGTAGGTGCGACCACCCTTGCGGGCTTCCTTGTCCTGCATGTGGGTGACCAGCGGATAGGTCGAGACCGACAACATCTCATAGAAAAAGTAAATCGTGAGCAGGTTGGCCGAGAAGGCCACGCCCATGGTGGCGCAAAGAGAAACGCCAAAAAAGGAATAGAAACGAGTCTGGGCGTGCTCGTGCAGCCCACGCATATAGCCTACGGCGTAAAGCGAGGTGGCGATCCACAACACCGAGGCAACCGCCGCGAAGGTGAGCCCGAAACCATCAACCCTCAGGAGCATGGGAACGTTGGTGAAGATTTGCCAGATGTGAAACTCCACTACGTTGCCCGCCAATACGAGTGGGGTCAGTGAAAGCACCACGCTCGCCTGCACGAGACCGGCGAGGAGGGTAAAGGTTTCGCGCAGGTTCTTTCGCTTTTCACCCGACCAAGCGATGGCGACCACCGCCACCATGGGAGTAAGCACCGCAATGAGCGGGCGTACGTCGTTGACCACAGTCGGCTCGGCTACCATGTCAGCGACCCGTTCCTTTCGGGAGGTTGAAGGGTTCCAGGAAATCCTGCACGAGATTCACCACGTCTTGGTTGAAAACTCCTATAACCAGAACCACCCCTGCGGAAAGCAAAAGAGGGATGAGCATGGAAAGAGGGGCTTCGTCGAAAAAGGTTTCGCTCTTGGGAAGCGCGAGGTCGCCGTGACCGTGACCGATGTTCTCACCGCTTTCCGTTACGGCGAGGTGAATGCGCTCGATGAGCCTGAAAAAGAGCACCACCATGACCATCGTCGAAAACATGAGGGCCACTATGTATTCCCAACGCTCAGCCAGCATCCCCCCCGTAATCAAATACCACTTGCTGAAAAATCCGCAGGTGGGAGGCAAACCGATTATGGAGAAGCCTCCGATGAAGAAACCGGTCATGGTGAAGGGCATCTTGCGGAAAAGCCCGCGCAAGCCATCGAAGTGGGTAGTTTTTCTCTTTCGAAGAATTATCCCTACGCCGAGGAAGAGGCAAAGAGTCATGCAGGCGTCACTGATGATGTGGAAAATGGAGCCGATCAAACCATAGTAGTTGTAGACCCACACACCACCCACCATGTAACCGACCTCGGCCACGATAAGATAAGTGAGCATTTTCTTAATGTCGCGCTGGGCCAAGGCCATGGTCGCTGCGCACAAGATGGCCAACACGACCAGCCAAGGAAGAACTTCCGTCCAGAGCGTGTTCTCAAAGGAAAAATCGACCCCGAAGACCGTGAGCACCATCCGGATCATAACGTAGATCATAACCTTGGTCACGAGAGGAGCCAACAGGCAGGAAGTCGTCGTCGGAGCATGGAAGTATGCGCTCGGCAACCAGGCGTGAAAGGGGAAAAACGCCATTTTGATAAGCACTCCGAGGCAGATGAAGACAAAAGCTACCTGCATGGCGGCGGACTCGGCCAATCCCTGAGCCTCGATCACCTCTTGAACACCCACCATATTGAGGGTGCCCGTCATCATGTAGACGTACCCCACGCCGAGAAGGTAAAAGGATGCTCCGATGGTTCCCAGTATGACGTACTTGAACGTGGCCGCCGCAGCTCGAGCCGAACCCATGGCGATAAGACCGTAGCCCGTGAGGGCCGCCACTTCGATGAGAACGTATAGGTTGAAGGCGTCCCCCGTTAGAGAAATGCCCGCAAGGCCGGTTACCTGAAGCAAAAAGAGCGAATAGAAATAGCCCTCCTTCTCGGGAGTTTCCTCGGCAACGGGAAGCTTGGAATACCAAGCAACGAGAAATGCCACACCGACCACCACTAGCATGATAAGGGTTCCTAGGTAATCGGCTCGAAACTCGATGCCCACCCCGCGCGGATAAGCATCGGCGGTCCAGCCGCCAAAGAAGTAGGACACCTCGTTCGCCTCGCTGGCGATCACCCTGCGTAAAGTCTCGATCCCGCCCCACAGGGCACCTGCAAGCGAAGCCACGGCGATGGGGTGACACAGATTGCGAGACTTACGCCCCGCCAAGGCGCAAAGAACAGCCCCGAACAAGGGAAAGGCAAAGATCAAGGCTATGGAGTTTTCGCTCATTCCTTAAGCCTTTTTGGCCTTTCGCGACTTCCCAGAAGCCTGCTTGGGCTTGGTTGCCAAAACATCGGGAATTACGGTTGCCGCCTCTTCCGCTTGAATGGCCGCCAAAACGGCGTCCTCCTCGATCGTTCCATAGGCCCGGTAAATACGCTGAGTCAAAGCTAAGGCCACGCCAAGCGTTGCCACCCCCACCACAATGGCCGTAAGCATCAAGACGTGAGGAAGAGGATTTGCATAACCCGAGGTCTCCTCGTCAGTCAAACTGCGTGGACCGTGGTGACCGTGGTCCTCCTCGTGCGAAGCCGTCAATGAGGTCGCGTTCTCTTCAGATACATCGGTAGCGTTCGCCTCATCGAGATGAACAGTATGCTCGGCATGATGACCATGGGGATCGTGCTCTGCTACGTAAATGGGAATGGTCGCCCCCTCCTTGACCCCGATAGAAACGTAAAACAGGATAATCGCCGTCTGGAAGATCGACATCCCGATCAGCTTCTTGATCAGATTGTTCTTCGCAATCATGGCGTAGAGACCGATGAGCAACAGCACCACGTATACGCAGTAATTGAACCGCTCGACAAGCAGTTCGTTCAACAATCCTTCTTCGCCAAACATAAGGATTAAGTCCGGCTCAGAGACCGCCCTCAAGGCGTCCTCGTGTGGAAAGGTTGGCGTATATGGCGAACATCACGGTAGTCACCGTAAAGGCTACGCCGATCTCCACTCCCAGCATGGCGTGGTAACGGGCCATCTCACGGGAAACAGGCAAAACATGATAAAGCTCCGCATAGTCTAGAAACTCCCCGCCGAGCAACATCGAGAAGAGGCCGATCCCGGCATAAATCAGGATGCCAACCCCAGCCAGCATGACCGCGCGATCGACGGACAACCTGTCCATCGCCTTGGGAAGGTCCCAAGCCAAGGCAACCAAAATAAAACTAGCACCCATAATGACTCCACCTTGAAATCCTCCGCCCGGGCTGACATGACCATGGGCCAGAACGTAGAAAGCAAATAACTGGATCACAGGTATGAGAAGACGCACAGTATTTGTAACGATCAAGTCGGGCTCAGTCGCAATGTCGCTTTCGGGTTCGAGTGCCGGGGAGTCGGCATCGGCACCAGTACACCTGAGGATCGCGATAATGGCTATGCCTGCGATGAAAATGACGACAGTCTCGAACATCGTGTCAAAACCTCGATAGTCCGCCAACACGGCAGTAACCATGTTGGGCACCTCGGTATCAACTCCCGTGTCGGCTATGAAATGCTTGGAAACCGGGGATGCGCTGGCAGGAGATTGCAAGTCGCCCCATGCGGAAAAATCCTTCGCGGCATAAAGCAACAGGGCTCCGATAAATAGAGTGACGGCGAGAGCGACCTTCTTCATCAGTCCGACGACTTCCTCTTTACGTTGAACACCGTGGCAACAAGAAACACTGCGCTCACGCCTGCACCGACAGCAGCCTCCGTAAAGGCAACGTCAACGGCACCCATCTCGGCCCAGAGCAGGCACATCAAAAAACTGTAAATACCGAACACCACGGAAGCCGTGAGCAAGTCCTTGACACGAAGGGAAATCACAGCGGCCACAACCATGAAAATAAGGATAAAAACATTGAATAGGGCCAAGCCGCTCATGATCCGGTCTCCTTCTTCGTTGTCTTGGATGACGAACCTTTTGTCACAGGTTC
>CAZXKR010000095.1:0-6012 GCA_964641305.1 uncultured Puniceicoccaceae bacterium
CCGAGTCGGTGGTTTTAAAACCTTCCGCGCTCGTAGCGCTTTCCGATTGACTCCACATATCCCGAACCATCCGAGGACCGGGAGCGCTTGAAGACCCGTTTGCATCACCGTTGGCCTTCTCGGGCATCTTGAGCGGATCGTGAGATTCGCCATTCTGAATGGGGTAAGCCTCGTCGACAATCATTCCGACCACATGAGCAAACCCTAGTCCGGCAAACACGGTGATCGCAGGCACAAGATAAGTTAACTTGTTCATCAAAGGTATTCTTCCTTGTTAATTATTACTGGTTCCCGGTGTCATCGGATCGATGTCCGGCCGACTGATCTTTTCTTGTTCCCCAGAGGTGAAGTCTTCGGAGGGAGCGGTGAGTGGAACCACTTCGGACTCCACGTCGTCACTCTTTTTGGCAAAAGGCGAAGGCGGTGGGCGACCTGCACGCCAAAGTCCGGTCAACCTAGCGCCGCCGGGTTGAACCAGAAGACCTAGACCATCTTGAAGATCGTTAAACCAACGGCCCTCGAAACGGCTGCCATCCGAGGACACGAAAGTACCTTGACCATGGCGTTTCCCGTTCAGGAATTCTCCCACGTAGGTAGAACCGTTGGGCCAGTTGTAAGTTCCGCTCCCGATACGTCTCCCCTCAAGGTACTCACCTTCGTACACGTCGCCCGATGCCCAGGTGAATCGCCCTCGCCCATGTCGTTTGTCCTCATGGAATTCGCCCTCGTATCGGGAACCGTCCAGCCAGACGTAGACTCCGGCCCCATGCTTTCTCCCCGATTCGTCGACCATGCCCTCATAACGACCGTCGGCGAAGTCCACGGTTGCATGGCAGGTAGACCGGCAGGAAGACAAGACCAAGGCGAACAGAACGAAAAAGGAGAAAGCACATGGGCGACGTCCACGTAACCCGGACATCCACTCCACTTGCAATAAATCATATAATGTAATCGCTGAAAGCCCTTTGCATACGGCGGGCATGAAGGAGAACACTTTGCCTTCTTGAAGTTTATTTTCTTTGGCCATCAAGAAGTGAATCGCGGTCAACTGATCTATTTTTACGTAAACGACGAATCTACGGACCGAAAAAACACCTAACAAAAGGGAGACCGGTAACTGCGAAAGAACGATTTCTACATGAGAACGTAAAAAAAAACAGGAAAATTCCCGATTCCTTATTTATGTTGTACAAGAGAAAAGGCGAAGTTTCGCGCCACAAGCGTTCTCATCGCCACCCTTCCGGCAAGTAGGAACCAGACCAAAAGAAAACAAATACTCGCTCGAGATGATAAAGGAAAAAAGCCTCAAGAAAAAGTTAAAGGCTCCTCTTCGAAACGAACACTGAAATCATGCAGTTGATCGTACTGATTCTTTCCGCGATATTTTTTGTCGGGCTCGTGATGGCCTTGGTCTTCATTCAGTTGCCATTGATCTATTACCTTGAGGACAAATGGAACAAAATTAAAAATCGTAAAACAAAAATCATCTTCCTCTTGTGCGTCTTGGTGGGTTTTGGATGCTATCCTTTTGTCACAAGCTCACTGTTTCAAGGTTCCACGGGGGGAGGCAGCAATCCTTCGGCAGGAGTCGCGGGAAAGAGTGGAGGTCGAACCGCTTCTTCAGGCGCAAGTCTAAATAAGAATACAAAATCGGGGACGACTCAGAAAGAAAACTTAGAGCAAGAACAATCCGTCAGAAGCGTTTACGTTTACGATTGGGCAAAGGTTGCCCGCAGATACCTTTCGGGCGTTAAGTTCAAGGCCGCATTGCTTCGCAAACTCCAAAGACTGACCAGAAAACAGTTACAGAAGCTAAGCGAAAGAGAATGGAGAACTCTCCGGGATAAACTGGCAAAGGATCGCATCCTGCACTAATATACGTAAACACAAGGAATCGACATTGCTCGGAACAAAATGAACAAAAGGCAAGGACCTCAAAATCAGCATGGATTCTCCGTGGACTTGAAGCGCCTTAGGGGAGATGACCAAGAGACTTGGCGGGAAACCTTCGAAAAGTTGTTTCCCGTTGGCTACCGCGTGGGCAGGAGAGAAGGATTGTCGGAAGCGGATGCCAAGGAAGTCGCTCAAGTCGCCCTGATCGAGATAGCGAAACCGGGGTTTCTCGAAAAAATAAACACCAGCCAAGACTTGGAAAATATATTCAAGGCCATTGCATGGCGGCGAAGCGTGGATCTCTATCGCAGAAAAAAAACGAGCAAAAGGGGGTCGGGACGCGTAGACAGCCTGGACGCAATGGTCGAGGAAGGGAGAGGCGACTTCGTAGAATACTTGTTTGCGGGAGATTTTCGGGAACAAGTCGAAATTGCGGAACTTATGGATTTTCTCCGGCAAGTCGTGGAAAAAGATCTCAACGGGAAGGAAAGGGGAATTCTTTTCGACCGATACACCTTGGGACTGATGATACGCGAGATCGCCGAAAAACGAGGCGTGGCTAAAGGAAGTGTCGGAGTGATGCTCGACCGTATAACAAAGAAGGTGATCAAGGGATTGCGAGAACGGGGTTGGGAATCCCTAGACAAGGAAGAATTCGCAGCCTAGAAATCCGCATCAATTGCCACGACCTATGAGACCGCATCTGCCGAGACCTTCAAGCAATACGTAAAAAAACAACCTGTTTTAGCGATCACAGATTTAGCAAAACATACGGACGAACCTTTAGGCTAAATACCATGAACGACAAAGAAAACATTGAACCGCATGACGCGGAACACCCTGCAACGGATAAGCTCAAGGTGGCCTTGTCCTTGGTCGGTGACACTTACGTCTCGGACTCGGAAGAACAAGCTCCCGAACTCTCGAAGGATGAGATGGATGAGCTCCTCGCGAGAGCAGGGAAGCGAGAAGGAAGCGAGACATCCGGGAACAAAGACGTCGTCGTAGCCTTTTGGCCTAATGCGATTACCCTAGCAGCAGCAGCCATGCTGGTCTTCGCCTTCGTTAAGTATCACGAAAGTGAAGACCCCTCGGAGGGAACCCCAACGAGAACAAAGCCTATCTTGGTGGCCCCTCACCTACCCGAGGAAACGCCCGAAAACACAGGCGCCCCCTCCACCCTGCCGGCAGATGGTTCCTCGCGACTCAAGAGCGGTTTGAACTTTCTTGAACAAGGAGACCATCATCTCGCCCTCGAAGAATACGAAGAAGCCATTAAGAGCTTTGAGCAAGCCTTGGCGAAGGAAATGAAGGCGAATGGATCATGGGGGCCCGACGCCGCATTGATTTATGGTCGGCTCGGCAAAACCTACAAGGCTCGAGGCGAATACGAGAAAGCAACCCAGTTATTCGAGAAATCACTCGCCATCTTCCTCAAGTTCCACGACCGATAGGATCTTGCAGCCGTTTCTTTGCTCGTTCCGACCAGAGCAGGCACACAAACCCAAAGAACGAAGCTTGGCACGAGGAAGAAAAGCCTTTGCAAATCAGAGGGTGGACATGATCCTATCACTCGATTTTCCTCCACCGTGAGCAACCCATGTCCGGGTAAGCTCGACTATAGATAATCAAAGAAATTACTCTGCAAGGGAGGAAGAGTGGCAAGGCTCTGACCACTGGCATGGTCTCGAACGAAGAAACTTATCGAGGGGAGCAACAATAAAAGCCATTGCAAAACCGTTTTGGAAGGATCTAGCCATCGTTCTCGTCACTTCCGAGGAGAACCGTTCACCACCCCAAGCTTGCGAACGGGATGGCCGCGGGGTAATTCTCGTCAACGATAGGATCGAACAATCTCTCGCCAGGACGGCAAAGCAGTTTTGGGATCATTCTTAACGTCGTTCTTGCCGTTGTTGGTCACGTATTTTCCATCAGGTGAAAAAACGACTAGGGTGGGAATTCCTCGTTGGCCTGACTTTTTAAGCGATTTGTAGGACGTCGGATAATCGAAATCGATCGTATACCAGTTCATATTCGCCGACTTCACGTATTCCCTTTTCTTGGCCAGATTTGCTTTCCACGAACGGTTTTCCCGGTCAATGTCCATGCTGAGAAAGACCACTTCGAAGTTCTCCTTGTTTGCATCCCTGAACTTTTGCAAAATCGGAGTAAAGGAACGACAGGGGCCGCACCAATGGGCGGAAAAATAAACTCCCACGAACTTCCCCTTCAACACCTCGCGGGACACCTTGCCATTCTTGACGTCGAGCAACTGGCTGTTTCCCGAAATGAAATCGCCAAGACTTAAATGTTTGAACGAAGTTTGGTCAGGGTCGCTTGCGGTTACGGGAATTATCGAGGTTGCCATGAACAGGCAGGCAAGCGCCAAGCCGCAACTATTAGTTCTATTATTTTTCGACATTTTGCGTTTCCTTTGTGTGAATTTCAACAAGGTTCATTGATGGAAATTGAGAGTCAAGGCATCCCCGATTAAACGCGATCGACCTTTAGTTCCTCGACAAACCCCTGAAGTTCACTTCGCACGTCGCTCGACACTTCAACAACCAAACGATTGAAAAGGGCCAAAGCGTTTCGAATCTTTTTCTCTGCTTCGGGGTGAAGTGAAACAACTTTAGTTTCCGTATCCATCACGTCTGCAAGCAGTTGGTGATCCTCGGTTTGCAATCTTATGGACTCGATGGGAGCAACCCTCTCGTCTAGGCGCCTTAACGCCTCTTCACGATCAAGTTGAACTTGGCGTAGGTTAGCCTGTCGCCGTTCCCTAATAACTCTAGTCGCTGCCGTTGCTTCAGCCAACAAGTCATCCATAGTCAAAACGGCTTTGCCCATTTTTCTTCGTTCCGTATTTACAAAAGTCAAGTATTGCCGCTTTTCAGATAAATTCACGGACATGGGCAAACCGTTCTTTGAGCGGTTTTCCGATCGAATCATCAATTTGGCCAAGCGATCAATCGAGTCTCGAATCTTGTCCTCAGAAATCGCAATCACCCTTTGATCGATTCTACGCGGACTTGCCTTCGCTGCCGGAGCAAAAAAACCACTTAGATCGTAATCAGGCTTTTCTTTCGAGATTCGCTGTTTCAGCAAGTTGATCTTTCGAAAATTCCGACCACCAAGCTGATATTCTCTTTGTAACGCTTTCTCTAAATGGGCGACTTTAGTGACTTTAGGATGATACCTGGTATGAATCGGCTTGGGGACCGTCTTTCGGTATGAACAGCAACAGGATGAAAACAGGTCAATCGACGGGAATGACAGTACAAATATAAGCGCTAAGTTCGGAAGTTTCATTATTTATTATATTTTTGGATTAACAGACCGCTAAAGACGTGAGCTAAAATCGGAATAAGTCGTTGAAATGAGTTCTTTGTTACTAGTATTCGAATTCTGACCCGCCGGCTGACGAGAGGATCTCAAATTGCTTGCCGGCGGGTTAAGGAAAGAATCGGAATTCGTTGCTCAGATCTTACGTTTTTTGAAAAAATTCTCCAAACTTCCCCGCGACAAAAAATTTTGAGACGGACCTAACTCACACCTTGAATCACCAATCGCGGAAAATGGAACTCCGGTTGAAACCTAAAGAGAGGAGAAGTGTTTAGAAGCTTGGCTCACCGCAACCTGTCGCCGCTAGAGATCCTAAGGACTTGGTTTCATCGACTACTTGATCGGAACGGTCAGCCAAGTTTCCGCATTGTAATCAAAATACCTCCACGGGTCGCTGGTTCCCAACTCGTAGAACAGCCAACCTTCGGCTTGGGCGGAGTATATCCACGGGTAGCATTCGGGACTGGTCCACAACCAGCCCATGCCGTCGATGAAGAACCAATCCGGAACAAAGGGAATTAAAAGGATTCGCTCGGCCTCGGCCAAACTCTCCTTCAGTGCCGCGTTCTCCTGCTCCATGCTCTCCCCCCACGCCTGCCATTGGTCGTTCTCGCCCTTGAGCTCAGCTATGATGTCGGCTTTTTCGATCATTTTTTCGTCTTTCGTGACCAGTTCCCCCTTCAGCTTGACAATTTGGTCTTTGAGACTGTTGATGGTTCCATTTGCATCCAGGAGCACATCCTCCAGCTCCCCAATGCGGGTCATCGCGGCCTC
>CAZXKR010000096.1:0-5935 GCA_964641305.1 uncultured Puniceicoccaceae bacterium
CTTCGATCGAGTGGTTCTTAGGCAAGATGAAGTCGGGCATTGGCTTTCTGCAGAAATTATCGACTACAAAACCGACAGAGACATCAAGAATGATGACGATCTAGAGGTGGGAGCAGGTAGGCATCGTAAACAGCTCGAGTTTTATCGTAAGGCTCTTTCTTCCCTTACTGGTCTACCTGCGGAAAAAATAACACTGAAAATTGTTTTCACTACGGTTCCTTCGTTGGTTTACCTCTAGTTTTGTTTTTCCGCCGGAGCGAATCCTAGACCTTTTGATCAATCTGCATTGATCCGAAACTATTTTTATTGACTTTATTTTTTCGTTTTTAAATTTCCATTTCAAAAAAAAATTACTCTCGTAAGTTGTTGCTGAAGAATCGGGAAGGGGGTTCTCGTGAAAAAAAATGCAAGATTTTAGGGATTTTGGCTAATATAGGGTGGTTTAATATTTTCTAAAATCCCAACATAAAATTTTCCATAACTTTAATTCACTCCATTGTTACATATGGCTCAAAGCTTTCTGTTTCGCATATATCTCTAGATGAACATTGAAGAATTCTTTAACCGTGAAGTGGCTTCAGCTCGCGAAGAGTTGCTTCGTCGTGAGCAGGAGGAAAAGGCTCGTGCTGTGCCTGTCAATAAGCCTCATGCCAGTTTTCGTCCTTTTCTACAAGCTGTCAGGAGAATTGAATCAAAGTTCGAAGGCTCAACGGAGGTGGATTTTCAGTTCGGTGACAATTTCCTGCGCATTGTGCTTGGAGAGGATCGAATACTGGAGGCTTTCCCTCAGAAGAAAAAGCGAATTGAGGTAGTCACTCATTTTATGGGCTACAAAGTTCGTTTTGTTACGCAACCCATACGTTTTATCCGGCAATTCATAACTGAACTTTATCTTCGCCTTCGCATCGGCAATTTTATTCGCTATCTGTTCTCCACCTATGAATATCCCCCTTGGGACGTGATCGAGCGCCGAAAATCTTTTTCTAATGCGGTGGAAGCTGTAGAATATGTTATCCGGGCTTTGGCCGAGTACGCAGCCAAAATTGAAATCGCGGCCAAGCTACGCCGGGAGGCGGCGGAGGACTAAAGCTTCGCGATTTTAACGGAGTGCTGCTCCATCCGGTTTTGAAGCAATATTGCCTCAAATGTGTTCCTAGACTTTTTCACAAGGCTCTTGCCAAGACATACTTGGTTCGGTTTCATGTTTTAGACAGAGCTGAAAGTAGTAAGTAAATCAGAGGAGAGCATCCATGAAATTATTGCATCGTGAAGACGTGGAAGAAGCAGGCTATGAAATGCCGCTTGAGGGGTTGTGCGCAAATATCGACGAATTCAACTTGGAGGCTCTCAAGTTTGCAGGGGAATGGGTGCTTGCCGATGACGAAACCCTTGTCGCCGATGGGCAGCAGCAGAACTACCTTTACCTCGTGGTTTCGGGTGAGGTCGGCATTTACAAGAGAAACGATCAAGGGCAAAGCCAGTTTATAGCTTCTCTTGGGCGGGGGGAAGCCTTTGGTGAAATGGCATTCCTCAGTGGCGGGGTCGCTTCTGCCGACGTGCAGGCATCGGGTGAAGGTATTCTGTGGCGCATCGATCACGAGCGTATGCTTGAATTCATTGGTCAAGGTGGTCCCGCGGGAGGCCAACTTTGCTTGAACATCGCTAGTATTCTTTCGAATCGTCTTGTTGATGGCAACCGAAAGGTCGTCGACATGGGCAAGGAGTTGCAAGCCTCCCTCCAACAATTGAAGCAGGCTTCCCAAACCGGTTCGACGAAGGATCAGGCTCTTAGGCAAATGCAGGGCAAGGTCAAGGGAATGCAGGATGCTTTCAAGGGGCAGTCCGTGAAGAAATCTTCCTTCGGTTGGCCTGCTATTGCGGCTACGATCGTAGCGGTTTTGAGCCTCGCCGGATTGACTGTTTCTCTCGTTTCAGGTGGTGGCGGGGAAATTGCCGTAGGCGATACGAAGCTGCAGGAGCAGGTCGATGAGCTTACGGAAAACGAAGAATTCTACCAAGGCCTGAAGGCTCGTCTGGAGTCTCAGAATGAAACCTTGAAATCAGAGAAAGCGAAACTTTCGAAAGAGAGAGAGGATCTTCTCGCTCAAGTTTCCGAGGCTATGGGGAAGGATGCGGAGCTTAACCAACTAAAGAGCAAACTTGCTGATGTCGAGCGGCGGTTGGCATCGGCTTCCAAGTCCACGACTGCGAGCCCCCCGACTGTTGTCGCCTCCACCTTAACGCCTTCCGTTCGTCCCGTTCGACCTTCGCCAGCTCAAGCCGAGTCACCCGGTGACGATGCCAAGGTGGTTGCTTGGGCCTTGAAGAATTCAACTTTAGTTTTTCCCTTGCACATCCAAGGCAAAAAGTTGGTCACCTTGCAGGACCGTACGCAACAAGTGAAGATTCCTGTTCCGTCAGGGAGTGCTCTCAAGGCACTTCGTTTTCACCCCAGTGCACCGGCAGTTCTTATCGTCTCGCAACCTACAAGCGACAAGTTTCTCGCAAGCGTTTCAATTGCCGATACTAATTTTCCGGAAGCTGTGCGCCCCCGCTACTCTGCCCATGAACGAAAGGTGTCGGGAGAAGCCAATCCCTTGCTCTCCAAACCTTCCACACAATCATTTCGTCCCAAGCCCACCACGGTGGCGGGAGTATCGTCTTCGCCAAAACCGCCAAGTATTCCAGTAAAGACATCTTCTCCTGAGGCACCCGTAGTCGCTGGGAAATCGGCTCCCGGCATTACGACCGGACGTCCTTTGCAACCGCAAAAGCCTGCCAATATTCTAGATTCGGTTGCATCAAAACCAGCTAATCGACCCGATCCCCGCAAACCTAAATCAAAGGCTGAAAACGATCACGGAACGGCATGTGTCTGTAAGGATTGCCGATCGAAAAAGGCAGGCAAGAGTAGTCTCTTTGGCGACTTTTAGGTTTTGCAATCCTACGAAAGTCTTAGCCTAGACCTTCGACTTCCCAACCTTTGCGGTATTTCTTGCGGATGAGAGCCGTGGCTTTTTCGTTTCCTGCAAAGGAAAGCTTTTCAGCCTCCCATTGCAATGTTTCCTTGGGGAAGCGTGTGGCCACTCCTCCCAGTAGGACTGTTTCGGAAAGTGGGCCGGCATAGGAAAAATTAGCCGAGGGCATGGGACCTGCGCCACGGGCGCCATCGATAAAGCTGTGCCAGTGGTTTATCCCTTCTACCTTTTGTATCTTGAAGTCGGCAAAGTCCTTTTTTGGGAAAAGTTCGGGATTTCCGACATGGGGGATGAGCATTGTTCCCTTCGTTCCTATTACGACGGATCCTTGTCCGGGCAGCTTCTTTCCTTCAAGGAGTTTGGTCACCTCGGCGGGAGGGCGGGCGCCGCCGTCGTACCAAGTGACGGGTAAGGTCTTGCCTTCTGAATATGGGGTGTTCGGGAAAATATAGTGAATCTTGGCGTCGAAGCCCCAGTTGTGGTCGTTTGGCACGGGTCCTTCGGAGCGGAGGGAGATAGGGTAGGTGAGACCGAGAGCCTTGAAGACGGGGTCATAGATATGGCACCCCATGTCCCCGAATGTGCCCGTACCATAGTCCAAGCGTTTCCGCCATTGGCCGGGGTGGTAGTAACCCTTGATGAACTCTGTATAGGGAGCAGGCCCGATCCAGTTGTCCCAGTTGAATCCTTCGGGGATGGGATCCTTTCGGTCGGGTTTTGGGTTGGAGTCCCCCCAGCGCTTGTTGCTGAAGGAGTGAGCTTCCTTAACTTTGCCTATCACTTCGTCGTGCACTAGTTGCACAGCCGTACGGTATTGTGTAGAAGAGTGGATCTGGATGCCCATTTGGGTTACCAGTTTCTTTTCCTTTGCATACTCGGCAAGAGCTCGAGATTCAAACACGTCGTGGGTCAACGGTTTCTGACCGTAAACGTGAAGACCGTGTTGCATGGCGGACATTCCCATGGCGGCGTGCATGTGGTCGGGCACGGAAACATTGACCGTGTCCAGGTTGTTCGCTTCCTTATCGAGCATTTCGCGCCAGTCTGAGTAGACTGTGGCGTTTCGAAAGCGTTGCTGAATCTGCTTGCGTCGTCCGGCGTCGATTTCGACGATGGCCGCCACGGTGACGTTTGGATGAGAAGAGATGGAACCAACGTCCGCCCCGGCCATGCCACCGCCACCAAAGCTGGCGTGACGCACGGTTTCGCTCGGAGGCGATTTGGCCCATGAACTCTTTGCTAGGAAAGGAAAGGCTAGGCCGCCGCCGACTTGCCCGAGAAAGGTGCGTCTTGAGAATGATTGATTCATTCTTTGCATCTTCAGCATAGAAGAAAATTCAAGCAAGCCGAGAATGGTCCGCTTCACTATTTTCCTGTCCCTCCTCTTTTTCGGCCAAATGTTCCTGGGCCGAGTCCAATTCACGAGCGAGGGCCCTGATAATTTTGGCTGCAGGTTGTTTTCGTCCTCCTACCGCATCTTCGATGGCATCGTAGTCGAGTTGGTAGACCTCGGTGGGTTCAATTGCAGTGACGGTATTTGGTTGCGGCTTATGGAGTACATCGGCAATCAGCCCAAAAGGTTCGCCCGGTCCGGCTACTTCCACTTCGACTTGATTTCCATCTTCTTCCCGGGAAATGCTTACTCGACCTCGTCGTACTACATGGAAACGGTCGATTCTTTGACCTTCCTCGAGGATTACTTTGCCAGGACTGTAACTAGCCAGTGTCTTTCGGGCTCTGGACTCATGTAGTTCTGTCCACAGCCATGCCAGAAGCAGGCGAGCGACAAGCCCCATTCCTGCGCCTATGCAGACTCCCGCGGTGTTAGCATAGGCGTCCGTTAGGTCGCTTGACCGTGCATTCAGAGGTTGCAGTAATTCGATCAAGTAGCTGATTAGAGCCAGTACGGATAATCCTGCAATAGCGCATCTGGTAGGCAAACCCAGTACCAGCACGGTACCCAGCAAGGCGTAGGCTGTGCAGTGGATGATTTTATCGACGCCTACGGTACCCGCTTGTTTGCCAATCATACTGCCAGCGACCACTAGGATGATTCCGATTGCCCCAGCAGTAAGCAAGGCCCGGGTGATTTTGGGCGGCAGATCGAGCCAGCGACCCGGCAGGAGGGAAAACTTTATCTTTCGCATGCCTTCTCACCCTCTTCTTGTGATAAACAGCAAGCAAGAAATAATTAGATGCTTGCTCATTTTATCTGCAAGGCACAAGGGCATTAACCATGCAGAAGAAACCCAAAGTGCTTATCATCTTCGGTGATGCCTCAGAGACGGTTGACACCATGTATCCGTACTTCCGCCTCATCGAGGGCGGATACGATCCCGGGATGACAGCATCCGAGAAGCACGAATACCAAAGTGATGCATCAAGTGAAACCCAGCTGGACTATTCTTCGGGAATGGGAAAGTTATGCGATGCCCGCTAGAGCCGACTGTTTGCGTGGTCGTCGTATGGCTACTGTACCCAAGTGTAAGTTCGACCTGGAGGTGTGTGGCGGCACTTTTGTCGATGAGCCTTGCGTCATTGATGGCAATCTCGTCAGCGGTCGTACCTTCTGGGATCATGGCCACTATATGGGTCCGTGGATGAAGTTGCTTGATGGGGTTCGTACTAGCCAAGAAACCTAATGCGACAATCAGTAGAAGGTAATGGGTCAGTGGTTTGATTCGAATCTACAATTCATGAATTGCGAGAGCACTTTAAATATAATAACTTTTCCTTTACAGGCACTCGGATTTGAGCCACTTGGATACTCTTCTTTTTATTTGAATGATTATTGGAATTCCCAAAGAGATTTTTCCAGGCGAACGTCGCGTGGCGGTTGCACCTGAAAATATAGAGAAATTCCGCAAAATTGGTTACGAGGTATTGGTGGAAGCGAACGCGGGTTCCGAGGCTCGTTTGCCCGATGTTTCGTACGAGGCGGCGGGTGCCACCATCTC
>CAZXKR010000097.1:0-5928 GCA_964641305.1 uncultured Puniceicoccaceae bacterium
GACGTCCCCTACGATCGTGGCCGTCACCAAACCGGCGTTCGTGTTCGACTGCACAATCTTCGTGATCGAGGCATTGGCGTCGTCCACGTCGTTGAAGACGTTCGTGAGGGAAATTGTTACGTTGTCATCGTTCTCAATAGCCGTGACGTCGGCTATCGGGCTTACGACAATGGGTGGATCGTCCACGCCCGTTACGGTTACTATGAAGACGTCGTCGACCGTCATGCCGTTGGATGTAGCCGTCACTGCGATCGTCGCCGTCCCGTTTTTGTCGGCTTGATAGTCGAGCGTGAGGGTGTTTCCACTAACCACTGCCGTTACTAGGGAGATGTCGCTCGACACCGCCGTCTTCGTGATTGATGCGTTGTCGTCGTCCACGTCCACGTCGTTGAAGACGTTCGAGAGGTCGATCGCGCTATTGGGCGCGTCCTCGTCTACCGTAACGTCTGCAATCGGATTGGTGACCGTTGGGGGGAAGTTGGAGGGAATATCCGTAACAGTTAAGGTCTGGGTGACGTTCGGAGCGGCATTATAGGTGGCGTTGCCGGTCTGCATGGCAGTGATTTGTGCTGTACCGCCACTGATCAAGGTTACCAGGTTGCCTGCAACGGTAGCGACTGCGGGGTTGCTGCTGACGTAGGTGAGGCTGAGCTCGGAGCTGGCGTTGGCATCCAACGCATAGGTGCCTCCGCTCAGGGGTTGGTCCGGGATCAGGTTGAAACTAATGCTCTGGTTGACCTTCGTCACCGTCAGGTCTTGTTCTTGGAACGGGGCCGGATTGTAGCTCTCGTTGCCGTCCTGGGTGGTTCGAATTGTACTAACCCCTTGCCCGATGATGGTTATTGTCGAACCTGAAACGGTCGCGACGGCCGGGTTCGAACTGACGTAACTGACGGGCAATCCCGAGCTGGCCGTTGCGTTCAATTCTAGTGATGCATCCAAGGTCGTCTTTCCGGGCAATGGCCCGAAAGTGATGGTTTGGTCAACCCGTGGAGTCGCCGTCACGATCAGCTCCTGTGAGGCGGTACTCAGGAACCAGTGGTAGTTCCCCGTTTGAATCGCCGTGATGGTGACTTTGCCTTCCTTGTGCGTGGTGAGCGTCGAGCCGGATACGGATGCAATCGAGGTGTCGTTGCTGTCGAAGGTGAAGTCGGTCAGTCCCGAATTGGCGACAACCGACAATTGAAAGGTTTGCCCCACCTGTTTGTCGGGCAGCGGTTGGAAAACCAGTTCCTGTTCACCACCGAAAGTGGACAAAGTAAGCTTGTACGGGTGACTGATCGGCAACTGGTCTTCGAGACCCCACTTATGGGCGAGGTAACCTTCGATTTTCTGGCGGGTTGATGCGGAAAGCATGCTTTCGTAAGCTACTACTTCGGCGATTTGACCTACCAAATCGTTGCCGATTTGGGTCAAGTCTCCGAACCCTTGCGGGTCGGAACTTCCACCTTTGTCGGAACCATCGACGAAGAGTGCGTAGGAACCCGCGTCGCCTTGCCATGAGACAATGCGGAAGGACGAGCTGGCCACGGTCGAGTCGATTAACGCGCTTCCACCTTCCCGTTGCAGGGCGACGTTTCCGTTTGCTGCGGTGGTGGTGACGTCTCCACCGAAAATCTTGGTCTGGGTGTTGGCTCCAGTCTGCTTGAAAACCGCGAAGATCGTCTTGACGCCCGGAACGGCGGCTAGATCGAGGGTGCTCGAACTCATGGGGAAATCGACGATACCTTTGCCGTTGAGGACACCGGAAAGATATTTCGGGGCATCGGGCGGGTTTCCTTGTCCGGCGTTCCGATTGTTGCCCGAGCCGTCGCTCCATTGATAGAGGGTGGAATCATCGGCAATGACGTCCTGCGTGGAGTCGGCATTGACGTTGTGGCCGTCGAACCACAGGGCCATCCCGTCAATCGACTCCTTGAACAAGTTGTAATACCCCACTGACAGAATCTGGCTAGCCTCGGGAGCCAGGTTGTAGGAACCATCGCCTGCTTGTGAGGCTATGATTGTCGTAGTGCCTGTGGAGCGTATCTTGATCTTCTGGTTGCCGGGGGTGGTTCCCTCGATGGAGGCGACGTAGGGATTTGAGCTGACGTAGGTGACCGGCAGACCAGAACTAGCCGTTGCGCCGGGGGCGAAGTCGAAGTCGCCGACCGACTTGTTTGGCAACGGATCGAACGCAATGGTCTGGTTGAGCTTGCCGACTGTCAACTGGGTTATGACGGGCAGGCTCGAGGCGTAGGTGGAGTCCCCGGGTTGACTGGCGGTAATTCCGGTTGTGCCTGAGCTCTTGACCAGAATGCGATTGAAGTCGCCCATCCCGGAACCGTATACCTTGGCCACCTCGACGGCGTTCAGGTCGATTGAGTAGAAGCGAATCTCATCCAACATCCCGTTGAAATAGGTCGATCCATCGGAGCCTAGTTTCACAAAACTGGCCGGACTTGTGTTAATTGGTATGACGCCGTTGCCCGAGGCGACCGGCAAGCCGTCCACGTAAAGCTTTGCCGAGCTTACCAAGCCACCTGCCGATGTTGTCACGGCCAAGTGGTGCCAGTTCCCGTCGGCCAAACCGCTGCCGCCGGTCGCGGAGGCTTCACCGAAGTCGGCTACAGCGGTTCCCGCGTTCAGTGAGAGCTTGAACAGGGAGCCCGTGCCGGGTATTCCGTAGGAGAGGAGAGCCCGGTTGTCAGCGGAGGTCTTGAACCAGAGGGCGACCGTGCGACGGTCCGATCCCGTGATCCCTCCATAACCGGAAACTAGGACGTAATCGTTGGTTCCGTCCAAGGTGAGTGCGTTGTCGAACTTTCCGCTGATCCAAGAGGTTGTTCCGAAAGTTCCCTGAAGAAGTCCGTCGTGTACCGCAGCGCCTTGTCCGGATTCATCGTTCACTGTGGTGCCGCCTGTCTCGTTCATCTTCCACCAAGCATCAAGATTCGCCTGTTGGGTGACTGCGGGTTCGGCTACCGTCGGGTTGTCGACTGAGTAGACCACGGGCAGTCCCGAGGAGGCGGTGGCATTGAGGTCTACGTACTGGTTTATCGAGATATTGGAGAAGTTTTGTCCCCAAGTGATGGACTGGGGATCCTTGTCGGTTACCGTGAGGGCGCCGTTGACGAAGGTTATGAAATACTTGTCGGAAGTCGCGGTGGGTACGATGGGATAAATGCCATCAGGGCTTGAGGCGTTGGCATCGGTACTTACTGTTATCTGGGAAGTCAGTCCAGTGGAGTTGTCGTCGCCGTTGACGTAACCGCTAACTGCGTAAGTGAACGTCGGGTTGGGTAGACCTACGTTGCGGGACTTGTCGTCGGCCGAAATGGTCATGGGGGCTTTCGAAATGGTCACGGTTTTACTTACGGGGGTGGCTGGGTACATGGAGCTGGTGCCGGCGGCATGGGCAGTGAGAGTCACGGTGCCAGCCTTCTTTACGATTACTTCGTTACCTTCGAACGATGCGTTGAAATCACCCGAACCTCCGCCGTAGATGGTAGAGACTTCGGACGCGGGCAATATCCTGTTGTATATCCGTACGTCGTCCAAAAGGCCGTCAAATTGGAAACCTCCATTAGGACGTTGTCCCAGTGTGAGATCGGCGCTCCCGTTTGCTACCGCATCGATGGTGTCTTCGTGAAGCCAAGCGCCGTCGGCATAGATTTTCGAGTTGTTTGGCCCACTCCCGTCGATCGTTAAGACGATATGATGCCAGTTCTGGGCTCCCCAGGAGGAGGTGACGTTCTTGCTCGCTATGTCGAATCCGGAACCGGTCCAGGATACGTCAGTGTCGCTTGTATCCGTGTACAATTCGTAGCCGTTTGAGAGTAGATCGAGCTTGTTCGAAATTAGACGCCCGCCGGCAGTGTTTTCCTTCACCCAAAGGGAAATCGAGATTTTGTTCCCCACGTCACCGGTTCCCGTGGGGAAGGTTACCTTGCTGGCCGGGTTGGAACCATCGAAACTGACGGCGTTGCCGAATTTGCCCGATACGAAGGTTGCGCCGCTCGCTAACGTTCCGTCCAAACCACCTCGTCCGGCGGTTGCGGTGGTTCCGTTTTTCTCATTGAAATTCCAGTAGCGGACGAGACCGGCATCCAACAAAGGATAGAAGACTTCGGTGCCATTGATCTCCAACACGCTAGCGTCGCTGGAGGTGTAGGTGACGCTCCCGCCGCTGGCTGTGGCGTTGAGTTCGATGGCGCCTGTTCCGTAGGAGTGACCTGCAAGGGTTTGATTCCAAGTGATACTACTTGTGCCTTTTTCGATACTGAAGAAGAACGTTCTCGCGTCCGTACCGCTGTCGTTGCTAACCGTGATGGTACTGTTGGCGTCCCCTATGGTCGTGGGGATGCCGGTAATGAGTCCTGTCGAGGAATTGATGGCCAATCCGTCCGGCAAAACGGTTGTCGCCAGGTAAGAGGTAGGACCGCGAGAGGTTTCCACCTGATAATTTACAGGGGTTCCGACATAAAGGGTCACGTTGTTGTCCATATTCCATAAATCGAGCTGAGAGGCCTTCCCGAGATTTACGCGCTCTTCCAGTCCTCCGGGTTGGGTTACCCACCAGTTCAAGCTTTGTCCGCCGCCATTTTCTTGAGCCATGTACATGAAGTGGTAGCTTTCACCTGCGGTCATCATCGCGTTCCCGTTGCCGTCCCGGGCCCAATTGCCCAGTCTTTCGTTCGCATCGAAGATGCCGTCTTGATCGAGGTCGACGTACATGGTTCCAAGGTCGTCGTTAGACCAGCGGAAGTTGTAACTCCCCGTGACGTCCGGGTAAAGTCCTCCGCCGATGGCGGTCATGAAGTTGTTTGCGTTGCCAGTGAAGGTAGGGAAGGCGTTCCATCCGCTGACGTCACCTACGCTGGCTGTGATGACGGTGTTATGGGTTGCGTTTTCGGATGCGGAGAGGACGCCCTTGCTTCCGGTGAAGACCCGAGCGCTTGAAATCTGGTACGTGCCTCCGTCCAGATTGTTTTGGTTTGTCAGGTTGAAGATTGAACCACGCATCGTAACCACGGTTGGCTGCGGATCACCCACCGGGGCGTTGTGAGTCTTTGGTGTGATCCTCGGTGAGTTGTCGAAGAGCGGGGCGAATTCCTTGTAGGGGTGACTTGGCGGCAGGGAGTCCGCCCATCCCCACTTGTGGGCGAGGTAACCTTCCAATTTCTCCTCGTCTTCTGTGCTGAGCGCACGGTCGAAGATCAGTACCTCGGCGAGATCTCCTGCAAAGTCATAACTGGAACTGACCCTCGCCTTGCCGATCTTCAGGACCATCAACGTTTCAGAAACCGCGGAGAACTTCTTCAAGGTCGTGGGGTAGGGGCCATCACCGGTTCCCGCGGATAGAGACCAGCCCGTTTCGTCAAGCAGGTATGCCCCTGAGTCGCCTCCTTGGAGGTCGCGCTTGGATACCACGTAGGCGCTCACTCCGCCCGGGGTGGTTCGGAGGGCGCCGTTGACGAAGAAGTGGTCGCCGGTTCCATCGAACCGGATGCCAGATTTATCGCCGAACTGGTTGTACTTGTAGACCGGTCGGCTAGCGGTGACTGTTTGCTTGACCTCCTTGTTGCTGTTCGACTTGTCGTTCCATGTGGCGAGCGCTGTTCCGTCAGGGATGGTGTCGGTGTTCCCGTCGCCGTCCACGTCGGAGGCGTCGAGCCAGAGAGCGAGCCCCTCCATGCTGTCCTTTGTGAAGAGGCGGTTGGCGGTTACGAAGGTTCTCGCCGGAGCCCACGCTTCTCCTCCCGAGTTGGATACCATGGCGGCATAGTAGTAGGTAGTTCCCTTGGTAAGTCCGTCGACGTCGTACGATACGATGCCCAGACCATGGGTGCCGGCTACGGTTCCGTTGCTGTCCCAGACGTTTCCGTTGGCGGTGCCGTTGTCGTCGCCCCAGTAGAAGCTTACCTCGACCGGATCGCCGCCATAGGT
>CAZXKR010000098.1:0-1224 GCA_964641305.1 uncultured Puniceicoccaceae bacterium
AAAACTTTAGAAAACGAATAACCATTGCCGACCTGATAAAGGTTTCAGGAATGTCACCCCGTCAATTGAATAGAAAATTTCGACAAGTTTTCCATACGACACCTCATAGATTCTTAATCAACACCCGGGTTGAAGCGGCTTGCGACTCTCTTCTAGTTAGCAACAAATCGATAGTAGAGGTTGCTTTGGAATGCGGTTTTTTCGATCAAAGTTCTTTTACCCAGCACTTTCGTACTCACACTGGTTTGACTCCTTTACGATATCGGAAATCGCACTCAACGGAATCTTAGAACTCAAAAGAGCAATCTATGCCTAAATGCCTGTAGCTAGAATCCGAACTCGCCGGATATAGACCTGAGAGTTTTCTTCAGCCAATCGCCACCAATGTTCTTCATCGGAAACGCCATCAGGGGCAGCGATCAAACCATCTTCAAAACTGGAAATCGCACTGGCTCCTTGTGTAGTTAGGACTCGTACCATTACATCTATCACTTCTGGAAACGCGTGGGCGATGGGATAAACCGTATTAGTACGGTATGCGGGATTGGATGACGCCAGATATTCGTATCGTCCGGAACCGGAAGTAGCGTTTACGTCGGGGAAAATCTGCTGAAGATATCTGCTTCCCGACGAACTCGGTTCTATGAGATAGGCTCGGATACCAAAATCGATTATATTGGCGGCAAGTGAGAAATCCGTAGCGAGTTTACCGCTTTCGTCCGTAAAGATTGGATTCACTATGTTCCCAGGTTGTCTTCTTTCATTGGCACCTACTAAATATTTACCCTTGGATGGGTGGAGATCATAACCTGCTTCGAAGGTTTCTTTAGCGGAAACATCAGTTCTGAACAATTGATAACGCGGGGTTGATTTTGAAGCACCTGTAAGTCCATGACGAACGATCTGATAAGAAACAGCGCGTACCGAAGAACTCACCGATGCATCAGGATCGAGTTCGGGAGACTGAGTGAAAAAGCGGAACCAAGTGCCTGCTACACCGAATCGACAATCTTGCAAATGTAGTTGTTTCTTCGCATCCGTATAAGCGTCGGTGAGACCGTCAGCCCAATCGTCGGGAGTGAGCCGAATGGATTCGTCAGTTGGCTTTGAGGTGGAAGCGGTTTTCCAAGAACCACTGGTACTTGTGTCTTCCGAAATTGTGGCGACCATCCACGCTCCGCCATCGTTGCGGTAAAGCGCGCAGTGCAAGTCCTCTTGAATCCG
>CAZXKR010000098.1:1324-4533 GCA_964641305.1 uncultured Puniceicoccaceae bacterium
TTCGCCCATTCTTGCGTACAATTCACGATTGTAGGCGGAATGCTCCAGTAAATCGTCCGCCAAGAGAATTCTCTCGGGCTCAAAAAGAGTGAGAACGGAGGATCCACCAAAAGAGAAGAATCCCTTTTCTTCGCCTTTCTCTACAAAACCCGGCAAGGATTTCTCATATGTCATGGAACCCACGCAAGTTGCACCAACTTCGAAACTTGCGATTCGGCCAAATCCATCGGTGTCGATATAGGAAAGGTTGCGCTTGTTTTGCCAAAAAATCGACAGGTCTCTTCTTAGGGCAATCGGGTTCACGGAACTTAGGCCTCCATTGATGAGTACAGGTGCGGATGCTTCCCCCGAGAAAGGGTAGTGAAAACGGTGATAATCGACCGGGCATAGTCGAGAAATTACTATAGTACCCTGCTCGAAAGGTGCAGCGGCTTCCACGGAACCAAAAAGATTTTTGAGGTCGAAACTTTGCCCTTTCACGAACACACCCTCTAAATCGGACAAGTCCTTGAAGCCCATGTGACGACCATCGGCTGGAAAAATGGCGACGTCTTCAGCTTGAGAGATGGGTCGAGTCGATGGTTTCAAGCGCCTTACGAAAAAATCATTGAACGAGGCAAATGAGTCGGCATTCTCTGCAAACTCGTTAACATCCAAGCCATATTTGGAGATGAATCCAGATATCAACTGTCTGCTGTTAGGCTTGCTCATGCGATAACCATACCAGCGGGAGAACCAAGACCTTTTTACGGCGAGCCAAAGGACCAAGCGGCCGAACGGATTACCGTATATCCTACGCAACCACTTTTCGCCATAAACTTGCTCGATCAATTTTTGCTTCGAGTGACGGTCAAAGTATTCGATCGGATCTTCGCTCATTATTTTGCGTTAACCTGGCGTATTTGTTCTTTCATCATATTCATCTTTTCCAGAAAGAGTGTTCTTATCTTGAAGCTAACAAAAAGCCCATCACGAATGTTCAGCTTTGTTTTTACCAGCGGAGCGGTGTGCTGATTATTGTTGAAGAAAGAGGGAAATTCTTGACTCGCTCTTTGGATGGTCATCCAAAGAGTAGATAAATGACGATCCAATCGCAGTTTTCACTCCCTGCTTTACAGCATCCACCGACGCTCGATTCGTCGTTTCAACCTGCCGCTGTTTGGAATCGCTCCTATGCTCAACTGGTTCAAGGTACTGAATCCCCCGTGTCCATTCATTTTGCCTTGGAGCAGGGAGAGGGTTCTGTCTTGAGGCATACCTCCGCGGTGCTTCCCGAAGGGCACCCCTTAACAGTTTTGAACTTTCGTTACACGGAACGTCTTTTGAAATTTCTGCTCTGGTCGAAAGGTGGAACCCGAGTTTACTTCGACGGTCCTGTCGGACTTGGGGAAGCTTTGAAGAAGCATTTTTCAGATACGCCAACTGGTCGTTTCGATGCTGATTTCATGTCTCGGGTGTATGAAAGCCCCTTTGAGGTAATCCTAACCCCCGACCTGCCATCTGAGCAAAGCTCGACCCAAAAGCTCGGTCGTAATCTCGACGGTTGCCGAATTGGTTTTGATCTTGGCGGAAGCGACCGCAAGGTGGCTGCCGTAGTCGACGGGAAAGTGATATTCAGTGATGAAACGACATGGGATCCCTATCATAAGGAAGACCCCCAATATCATCGCGATGGCATAATGGACTCTTTGAGCAAGGCTTCCAATCATTTGCCAAGAGTTGATGCCATTGGCGGGAGCTCCGCTGGAGTGTACGTAAACAATCAGCCAAGGGTAGCATCCCTTTTTCGTGGCGTGCCGGATCCTCTCTTCGATTCAAAAGTGAAACCGCTTTTCCGCGATCTTGCTCACGAATGGGCTGTCCCGCTCGAAGTCATAAACGACGGAGACGTAACCGCTCTTGCAGGTTCCATGACACTCGGGGAAAATGCCGTCCTCGGACTTGCTATGGGCACCAGTGAGGCGACGGGGTATGTTAATGCTGAGGGGACCGTGACCCCTTGGTTAAACGAATTGGCCTTTGCTCCCGTCGACTACGCCGAAACTGCTCCTGCCGACGAATGGAGTGGGGATCGCGGTTGCGGTGTACAATATTTTTCTCAGCAGGCAGTGGACCGACTATTGGATCCCGCGGGTATTGAATTGCCATCGGATTTACCTCTTCCCGAAAAGCTTGTCGAGGTTCAAAACCTCATGAAAATGGATGATCCAAGGGCACGCAGGATTTACGAGACCATCGGCTCATACTTAGGCTATGGAGTGGCCCACTATGCAGACTACTACAATCTTCGACACTTATTGATTCTTGGTCGAGTGACAAGCGGAGAGGGTGGTGCAATCATTCTTTCGAAAGCTCGCAAAACTCTCGTCTCGGAATTCCCCGAAGTGGCAGAAAAGATTGCTTTCCATGTGCCGGGAGAGAAAGACAAGCGTCACGGGCAAGCCATTGCCGCTGCTAGTCTGCCAAGTCTTTGATCTAACCAAATATGTCCAAGAATCCATATCTTCCATTCGCCTCCTCCTTTCGGCAACTTGTGGAGCAAGGGGTTGATCTACCTCTTGGCGGAATAAATAAACCGTCTCCTCAACAATTGGCGAAGGATGCTCCCGTCGTACTTATTTTCTCCCCACACCCTGATGATGAATGCATCATCGGGGGCCTTCCTCTTCGCTTAATGCGAGAAACGGGCACTCGGGTCGTTAACGTAGCCGTCACTCTTGGTAGTAATAAGAAACGACAACAACCCCGTCTTGCCGAACTGAGGAATGCCTGCGATTATCTCGGCTTTGAGCTTCAAGAAACATCACCAAATGGACTTGAACGCATCACTCCTGTCGCTCGCAAGAACGAACCCGAACATTGGGCTGCGGCTGTCGAGAGCATCGAAACCATCTTATCGGATTGGTCTCCCAAAGCCATTTTCTTTCCTCACCTTCTCGATTGGAATGGGACTCATGTTGGAGTTCACCATCTCGTGATGGATGCACTGGCCGCTTTGCCTTCCAATTCCCTTCCCCTACTTGTCGAAACCGAGTACTGGGGACAGATGCATTCTCCCAATCTTATGGTGGAATCCTCCGAAACCGATCTTGCAGACCTACTGGCGGCTCTATCTCATCACGTCGGAGAGGTTCGGCGAAATCCTTTCCATCTTCGCATGCCTGCATGGATGCAAGATAACGTCAGACTTGGAGCCGAAGTGGTGGGAG
>CAZXKR010000098.1:4633-5895 GCA_964641305.1 uncultured Puniceicoccaceae bacterium
ACCGATCGGCAAAGTGCTTTTGATCGTGTCCTTGCCTCCATACCATTCAAGGGTCAAGTGCTGAACCTTACTGGTGCCTGGTGGTTTGAGCATACGAAGGACATAGTGGCTAACCATGTATTGGGTATTCCCGACCCAAATGTAACTCTTGCAAAGAAGTGTGAGGTTTTTCCGATCGAGTTTGTCGTCCGTGGGTTCATCACCGGAAGTTCGGCCACTTCGCTCTGGACCGTATATAATAACGGGGATCGAGAATATTGTGGATTATCTTTTCCCGATGGCTTGAAGAAGAACCAACGACTTGACGTTCCTGTCCTTACTCCAACGACCAAGGAAGAGGCTCATGACAGACCGATTTCTCCCACGGCTATCGTAGAGGAAGGTTGGATGTCTCAAGAGGATTGGGATACTGCGTCACAGGTTGCCCTTGAGTTGTTTAAGCGCGGGCAGGAAACCGCAGACAAACATGGTCTCATATTGGTCGACACCAAATATGAAATGGGCAAGGACTCCAATGGCACGCTCACCTTAGTGGATGAGATTCACACGCCCGATTCCAGCCGATACTGGATAAGCGATACTTTCGAAGAACGTTTTGCAGCAAGTCAAGAACCGCAAAACGTGGACAAAGAGTTTCTCCGCCTATGGTTTAAGGACAACTGCGACCCCTACGGTGATGAAGTCCTTCCCGTAGCCCCGAGTGAACTAGTGGTTGAGCTCTCAAGACGCTATCTCTACCTGTACGAAAGAATTACAGGAGAGCCATTTCCTTTTCCTGCTGCAGAAGAACCTGTGCAAAAACGCATGCAAAAGAATCTTTCCGCATATCTCTAATAACTATAAAATTAATAATAGACTAATGAAAGTCGTACTCATTCTTGGTTCCACTTCAGACGAAGGACACGCTCAAAAAATAACTTCTCCCCTAGATGAATTCGGGATTGCCTGGGAACAACATGTTGCCTCCGCTCACAAGCAACCTAGGAAAGTGCTGGAAATCCTGGAGGTAAACGCCAACGAGGAATCCTTAGTATACGTGACAATCGCAGGCCGCTCGAATGCCTTGTCCGGATTTGTCGCGGCCAATTCGGAATTCCCAACAATCGGTTGTCCCCCGTTCAGCGACAAAGCGGATATGTTGGTAAATATTCACTCCACCTTGCAAATGCCTAGCAATACCCCGGTATTAACCGTTCTGGATCCCGGAAACTGCGCTCTTGCGATTAAGAGAATCTTCGGGAAATAAATTGTCAGGTCTTGAG
>CAZXKR010000099.1:0-5846 GCA_964641305.1 uncultured Puniceicoccaceae bacterium
CGCAGGGGCGCCAGATCTTTCCAAGACTTACGGTCGAGGAAAACCTCAAGGTGGGGCTGGAGGCTGCGGACAAGACCATCGTTCCCGATGAGGTCTATACCATTTTTCCCATCCTCTGGGAAATGCGCCGGCGACGAGGTGGCGACCTCTCCGGAGGTCAGCAACAACAGCTCGCCATTTCCCGAGCCCTCGTTACGAATCCCTCGATTCTCGTCCTCGACGAACCTACCGAGGGCATCCAGCCAAACGTCATTACCGAGATAGGTAAGGTCATCCGTAGGCTTGTCGAGGAACGAAACCTCGCCGTGCTTCTGGTCGAGCAATACGTTGATTTCGTACGCGAGTTCGCCGACAGCTTTCACGTAATGAACCGCGGGAGCTTCGTTGCCGCAGGTCCCACTGCCGAGCTGGACGATTCCCTCGTTCGCCGACACCTCAGCGTCTAGGATACTGCGCTTGCCAAGTTTCTTCTCTCTCCTCTAGTCTTTCGTACAACCCTCACCCATTCATGCATCTCTCGCCACGAGAAAAGGACAAGCTGATGATAGTCGTAGCCGCGGACCTGGCTCAACGGCGGCGTTCGCGTGGCCTCAAATTGAACTATCCGGAGTCCGTTGCTCTGGTCAGCTACGAAGTGCTTGAGGGGGCTCGAGACGGCAAGTCGGTGGCAGAGCTCATGAGCTACGGGGCGACCATCCTCAAGCGGGACGACGTTATGGAGGGCGTGCCCGAGATGATGGCCGAAGTGCAGGTTGAGGCTACCTTCCCCGATGGCACCAAGCTGGTGACCGTCCATAATCCGATCCGATGATTCCGGGCGAGATCATTGTGCCCGAGGATGCACCTCCGCTGGTTGCCAACGAGGGGCTCGAAACCAAGGTGCTCGCAGTGAGCAACGTGGGGGATCGGCCAATCCAAGTGGGTAGCCACATTCATTTCTTCGAGGTCAATCGATCCCTTGATTTCGACCGTGGCGCCGCTCGCGGTTTTCGCCTTAATATTCCCGCAGGTTCGGCCGTGCGCTTCGAGCCCGGCGACAGCAAGGAGATAGAACTGGTTGCCCTCGCCGGTGAGCGACGAGTGTACGGATTGAACAACCTCACCGATGGTCACCTAGACGCCGAATCATGAGCTTGGAATTTTCACGTAGGCAATACGCCGAGACTTATGGCCCCACCGTGGGCGACCAAGTGCGCCTGGCCGATACCGAACTCTTCATCGAGGTCGAGCGCGATCTCATTGCGGAGAACGGTGGCTACGGCAACGAAATCAAATTCGGTGGCGGCAAGGTCATCCGCGACGGCATGGGCCAGTCGCCCCTAGCCGAGGACGACGAATGCCTAGACCTCGTGATCACCAACGCCACCATCCTCGACGCCGTTCAAGGCGTCATCAAGGCGGACGTCGGGGTGAAGGAGGGTCGGATTGCGGGTATCGGTCACGGTGGCAATCCTCTCATTCAAGACGGCATCGATCCGGCCATGGTGGTGGGGGCGGGCACCGAGGTCATTGCGGGGGAGGGGATGATTCTTACCGCCGGAGGATTCGACGGTCACATCCACTTTATCTGTCCGCAGCAAATCGAGGAAGCTCTCGCAAGCGGGGTCACTTCCATGGTAGGCGGGGGAACCGGTCCCGCCACCGGTACCAACGCCACCACCTGTACGCCCGGCTCATGGAACATCGGCCGCATGCTGCAGGCGGCCGAGGAATACCCGATGAACCTCGGCTTCCTCGGGAAAGGCAATTCATCTTCTCCCGAGGCTCTCCGTCAACAGGTGCGAGCCGGCGCCATGGGACTCAAGCTTCACGAGGACTGGGGCACCACTCCCGCCGCAATAAACGTCTGTCTCGGCGTGGCCGATGAAATGGACGTGCAAGTCGCCATTCACACCGATACCCTCAATGAGGCCGGTTTTGTCGAGGATTCCATGGCCGCCTTCAAGGGTAGAACCATCCACACTTTTCACTCCGAGGGAGCCGGTGGCGGTCATGCTCCGGACATCATCCGAGTCTGCGGTGAAGCGAACGTTTTGCCGTCTTCCACCAATCCCACTCGTCCTTTCACCGTCAATACCATCGACGAGCATCTCGATATGCTCATGGTGTGTCATCATCTGGACTCCAAAATTCCCGAGGACGTTGCATTCGCGGAATCCCGCATTCGTCCCGAGACCATTGCCGCCGAAGATATCCTGCACGATCTCGGGGCCTTTTCGATCATGGCCAGTGACAGTCAGGCCATGGGCAGGGTGGGGGAGGTGCTCTGTCGCACTTGGCAGACTGCCGATAAAATGAAGAAGCAGTTCGGCAAACTGGAAGACGCCAACCATCCGGCCGCCGACAACTTTCGGGCTCTTCGTTACGTCGCCAAGTACACGATCAATCCGGCCATTGCAAATGGCGTCGGTCACGAACTGGGGTCCATCGAGGTGGGCAAGCTGGCGGACCTTGTTCTCTTCAAGCCCGCCTTTTTCGGGGTCAAGCCCGAGCTTGTGCTCAAGGGTGGCTTTATCGCCTGCGCCAACATGGGAGATCCCAACGCCTCCATCCCAACGCCTCAGCCCATGCACTACCGTCCCCAGTTCGCCGCCCATGGGCGCGCCAAGGCCGCGACGTCCGTTTCCTTCGTTAGCCAAGCCGGTCTCGAGGCCGGTCTCGATCACCTCGACCTCGCCAAGCGTCTTGTCCCTGTAAAAGACACTCGATCGATTGGCAAGGCCGACTTGGTTCTCAATGACGCCCTGCCGAAAATCGAGGTGGATCCCGAGACCTACGTCGTCAAGGCCGATGGCGTCGAGCTCCGCTGCGAGCCTGCCAAGGAACTGCCTCTGGCTCAACGTTACTTCCTCTTCTAGTTATGCAAATAATCAAAGAACTTCCCGCCGAGGAGGCTTCCTCGGATTCCCCTTCGGTATGTCTCAAGGTCGAACGTCGCGTATTGGCCAAGCGCCGTTGGCGTGGTCAAGCAGCCGACGGAACCGATTTTGGTTTTGACCTGTCCGCCCCTCTGAAGCATGGCGACCAATTTCACTTCGCCAATGAGCAACGCTACCAAATCGAGCAGTTGCCCGAGCAAGTGTTCAAGGTCGCTTATCCCGATCCTCGCGAAGCGGCTCATCGTGCTTGGCAGGTAGGCAATCTTCACTTTCCCGCTCAGTTCACCGATGGCTATCTTCTCGTTGAAAACGACCTCGCTATCCGCCAAATGCTCGAGCGCAACGACATTCCTTTCGAGGAGGCCGAAGAAGTATTCCAGCCCGTCGTGGCCGCCGCCGGTCACCATCATCACCACGATCATGATCATGACCACGGGCACACGCATTCCCACTCTCACGATCACGGGCATGGGCATCACCATCACTGAGCCGGAGGTCGCCGTCGACGCGTCGCTCGACTGGTTGGCCTCTCTCCTGCAGACTTCCGACACCCTCTTCCCCTCGGGTGGTTATGCTCATTCCTATGGTTTGGAGGAACTTGTTGCGATGGGGCAAGTGACTGATGCGACCAGTCTCAAACGATTCCTCCACGAAGACGTCTTGCCCACCCTCGAGCGCCTTGAGTTGCCCTATCTTCGTTTCTGCCATGAAGCTGCTCTCAATCACGACTGTGAGACCCTTTTCGAGCTGGACGAGGAAATCGGGGCATGGAAACTTACCCGCGAGATCCGTGAAGCAAGCGTGTCTCAGGGTCGCCAATTGCTACGCATGCTCGATCAGGTCTTTGACGACGAATTCGCTCGCGCCTTTGCACGGAAGGCGATCGATCGAGAGTCTCCCTGCCACCAGATTACCGTATGGTCTCTTCTCCGGTCGTCACAAGGAACCCCTCTCGATTCGATGCTTATTGCTTGGGTCTACCAGTCGGTATCCACCTTTTGTTCCGCGTCCGTGAAACTACTCCGTATCGGAGAAGTAGCTTGCCAGCGAATTATTCGATCCTGTCTCCAACCTGTAACCGTTCGCGAACTGGTTCGTCGCTCGTGTTCCGTGGAGCGGAATGACGCGGGTTGGTTCAATCCACTTCTCGACGTTGCTTCCGCTCGTCACGAAACTGCCTTTTCTCGTCTCTTTATATCATGACTGAAAACAATCACGATTTCTCCCGTCCCGTTCGCGTTGGCATAGGTGGGCCCGTAGGCTCCGGAAAAACCATGCTCACTCTTCGCCTTTGCGAAAAACTTAGAGATGATTTTCGCATGGTTGCGATCACCAACGATATTTACACCTTGGAAGACGCTCAGTTTCTTGCTCGGAACAAGGCCCTGCCTGAAGATCGTATAATGGGCGTCGAGACCGGAGGTTGCCCCCATACTGCTATACGCGACGATACCAGTATGAACGCTGCGGCCATCGAGCAACTGCTGCTGCGCCATCCCGAAACCCAGCTCGTGCTTCTCGAAAGCGGAGGTGATAATTTGTCCGCGACCTTCTCCCCTGAGCTCGTGGATGTTTTCATCTACGTCATAGACGTGGCCGAGGGGGACAAAATTCCCCGCAAGGGTGGTCCCGCAATCAAGCATTCCGATCTCCTTGTCATCAACAAGACCGATCTCGCCCCACTGGTGGGAGCCGACCTAGACGTCATGGATCGTGATTCCAAAAAAATGAGGGAGGAGCGCCCACATCTCTTCACCGATCTCAAGACTTACAAGGGACTCGACGAAGTCGTCGCTTGGCTTAGGCGGGAATTTCTTTTTTCGTGAAACCGCCTGCAGACCTCCCTCCCTCCGCCCTTGGGTTGTCGGGTGGGGTGGAACTGCGTTGCGCGGCCGACTCGGCGGGTCGCCCGATTCTGGAGCGTCAGTACTTTCGTCCTCCCATACACATCGGCAAGCCCTATCATGATCAAGACGCCGATGTTTTGCTCGTCAACCTAGCCTGTCCCACTGCCGGTCTTCTTGAGAACGACCGAGTCCGGTGCGACGTCACCGTGGGGTCCGGTGGTCGTCTTCTCCTCACCACCCCGGGAGCAACCCGAGCTCACGCCATGCGTGGGGGAAAGGCTATCGTCGAGCAAAGTCTCGTTGTCGAGTCCGGCGGTTTCCTCGAGTATGCCCCTGAAATTCTGATCCTTCAGCGCGACTCCCATCTCGACCAGTCAACCACCATCGAGGTTGCTTCCGGAGGCGAGCTTATCTTTACGGAGTCCATCGCTCCCGGCCGCGTCGCTCATGGTGAATCCTTTGCCTTTAGTGAATTCTCAAACAAGCTAAGAATCCACATCAATAACTATCCGGTCGCTCGCGAAAGCTTTCGATTGCGTCCCGACGACGGCAGCCTACTACCTTGGCGGCAGTCCTTCTCCACTCCTTGGTACGCCGCTTTTTATTGTCTCTCTGAAAAAATCGCCACTGATCTCCCCAGTCGTGACGATCTGCACTCCTTTTCCGACGAGCAAACCCGAATCGGTGCAACTCGACTTCAGCGTGGAGGATGGGTGATCAAAATTCTCGCGGCCGACTCCATCGCACTCCGCAAAGTTATGGCTGCCACCCGTAAATTGCTCTATGCGGCTCTCCAACGACCTGAACCCTCTTTTCGCAGGTATTGAAGAAAATAATTTGGCGCTTCTTTCTTGTCGTTCGCAAAACCTTTGTTCTGACTATTGAACGAACCCTGATTCTTAATAATCCCTTCAATCCACAAAATCATGAAAGTTTTCAAACCATTGCTCTGCTTTACCTCCCTCCTCTCGGTATCACTATTGTCCGTAGCCAAGCCGGATGCGAACAAGTTGCCTCGAACTCCTTCGCCCAAGGGGGCCAAGACCTATATCATTCTGCCCAAGGACGGCAAAACTGTGAAGCCCAAGTTCAAGGTGATCTTTGGACTTAAGGGAATGGG
>CAZXKR010000100.1:0-5819 GCA_964641305.1 uncultured Puniceicoccaceae bacterium
ATAGGATTGGCGGTAACAATCACGCGAGGTTGCGGTTACTGCTCGGGCGGGCGGATCGAAAAGGCGCTTGCGGCAGGCATTCCCGAGGCAACCGTCGAGGCAACCGTCGATCTCACGGCTTCCGTCAACGCAGGAGTTGCCGTACGCACCGCCCTACTCGGCATCGAAGGTAAAGATCTCGAAGGAACCTGCGACGACGTCACCTGCTCGGCGGGGGATTGAATATATCTTTAAAGGCGTGGACAAGCTATCACTCGTTTCCTTGATTGCCCTGTTGGGTATGACCCCGGCTTGGGGTGAAAACGAACCATGGCCCGATCTAGCAGATGCAAAGGATTTAGCGGAGGTCATGAAATTGGCAATGCCCGCGGAAAGAATCGCGGTATCGACCAAAGACGGAGAACGATTGCTCTACTTGCCGGATCGACAGACTCTTTATGAAGGATGGTCAAAGAAGATGCACGCCAACGGGAAGATCGATGATTTGATCCACTATAAGGATGGCAAACAAAACGGTCCTTGGAGCCGGTGGTACGAGAACGGTCAAAGGCAATACGACTTCATGATGAAGGATGGTAAAATGATTACCGGTACCGGTTGGAAACCAACGGGAGAACCCAGTCCGACCAAAATCGTCAACGGCAACGGTCTTTGCGTTGGCTATCACGTCAACGGTCGCAAACGGTTCGAAGGCCGTAGAGTAAATGGCGACCTCGAAGGAATCGTTAGCTTTTGGTATGCAAATGGGGCTAAGTATTGGCAACGAAACTTCAAGCGCGGCAAGGCCAACGGCCAGGCGAAGGAGTGGGTTTCCTCGACCAATCCATCCATTATCGTTGGCAGAGGCGAGATTATCCCCACCAATCCAACGAAACTTCGGAAGCACGAAGGCATTTATGCAAATGGCTTGCGTAATGGAGAATGGATAGAATGGGACGAAAACGGACTGCCTTCGGTTCGCAGAACCTACAAGGCAGGAGTGATCGTAAACACCACCACGGGTTACGCCGACTAGGCTCAACGAAGCTATCTAATCCTCATCCTCGCGGGTGAAACGAACATGACGAATGTCGCGCTCACGACCTGTGCGTTCGGCTAGAAGATCGTATAGCTCCGGACGTCGACTCCGAATCCAACGAACGCCCGTACACATTTTGCGAACCTCCGGGTCTAGGTCGGCCACGACCATATCGTCCCCTGCCTTCCAAGTTTCGGCAAGGACGTCTCCGTAAGGATCTAGAATCATTGCATTGCCCGTACGCACCTCGTCGTCGTCACGCCCGACGCCATTGCTGAATATAAGAAAAATACCATTGTCGTGGGCCCGAGCGGGTAGCCACTTCATCAACCACTCGCGACCCTTAGGGCCCTTGAACTCGGTCTCGATGGCGGCCGTATCCTCGGATCTACGTTCCCAAAGGTCTAGGTCGATAGCACCCATGCAACGGGGGCTAGGAGTATCGCAACCTCCGGTCTGATGCGGAGCCAGCAACACTTCCGCTCCCTGCAAGGCGGTGGCCCTTACGTTTTCACCTAGGTTGCAGTCATAGCAGATAAGAATGCCTGCCTTGGTCCCATCGGGCAGATCGAACACCGTGTACTCGGATCCTGAGTTCATGTGCTCGCTGATAAAGGTATGCAGCTTGCGATGACTAACAGTTCGACCGTCGGGCATGGCCACGACGTAAGTATTGTAGAGATTCCCATCCTTCCCTCTCTCGATCAAACCGGCCCCGATCGTCATGCCGTGTTCGGAGGCAAGGGAAAGCAAGGCTTCAGTGGATGGACCCGAGGGAACAGGTTCGGCAAGGGCATCGATCTCCTCACGGGGCAAGTTCCTGACATGCCAATATCCGGTGAGGCACATCTCGGGAAAAACCAATAGATCGACCTTTTCCGCGGAGGCCTTGGCCGCAAAGGACCGGATAGTCGCGAGATTCGCCTCCTTGTCTCCGGGCACATGCTGAAATTGAACGGATGCAGTTCGTAAATTGTTCATGAGGATAGCTGAAACTCGATGAGAAATTCCAGCAACAACAAAGAAACCTAAAATGAAAATCTAACTGCCGAGATGCTTTTCCTCTAGAAGAAACCTGCCAAAAGCGCTATTGTAAGGACTAAGTTTAAGAATGCTTAACTTACTAGGACTTTTTAACAATGGCCGCTCGCATTGCGACGGAGTTTCTCGTCGCGACTTCCTGAAAGTGGGAGGAATGGCAGCAGGTGGGTTGTCGCTGGGGCAGTTGCTGAATCTAGAAGCCAAGCAGGGTCTGGGAAGTTCTCAAAAAGCAGTAATCAACGTATTTCTTCCGGGTGGTCCGTCGCACTTGGATATGTTTGACCTCAAACCCGATTCCCCAAGTGAAGTACGAGGCGAATTCAGTCCGATTTCGACGAACGTTCCCGGCATGCAGATCTGCGAACTGTTTCCGAGATTAGCGAAATTGGGAGACAAGTTTTCAATTATTCGCTCCATTTGCGACTCGGAAGGCGCCCACAGTTCCTACCAATGTATGACGGGGCACACCAATCGCGATGCCAACCTTGCGCCTGCCGGCGGATGGCCGAACTGGGGTTCTTGGATTTCCAAAATACAAGGCAACCACTCGGGGACACCTGCAAACGTTTCTCTGGTCTACCCGACGGGAGCCGGTTGGAGTAAAACGGGAGGTGGAGGATTTATCGGCACCGCTCATGCCCCTATGCAATTGGTGGACAAGGATCCCAACAAGAAGGTGTCCAACATGACCTTGGAGGGAGTAAGCCTAGATCGACTTGCTCATAGAGAAGGACTTCGTTCATCGATAGACAATTTTCGTCGCGATGCTGACTCTCAAGGTCAAATGGAAGGATTGGACTCCTATAACAAACAGGCTTTGGGGATTCTCTCCGACACCGGACTTGCCGATGCACTCGACCTTTCCAAGGAAGATCCCAAGGTGGTCGAACGCTATGGGGTCAACGATCCCACCTACCAGCGTGACGGCGCACCCAAGATGATCCGCAACTTCTGCGTTGCCCGCAGGTTGGTCGAAGCAGGCGCCCGAGTCGTATCCATGAACTATGCTCGCTGGGATTGGCACGGAGGTGACGGCATGAATTACCCACGTTCCCGCGAAGAGTTCCCGTTACTGGACCAAGGTCTCTCTGCCCTCATAACCGATTTACACGATCGAGGAATGGACAAAGACGTGTCAGTCGTGGTGTGGGGCGAGTTCGGTCGCACGCCAAAACTGAACAAGAACAACAGTCGCGACCATTGGCCTCGCACGTCTTTTGCCTTGCTTGCAGGAGGTGGCATGCGCCATGGACAAGTGATTGGCGACACCGACAAGCAAGGCGGGGAAATAGTCGATCGACCAGTGAAATTCCAAGAGGTATTTTCCACTCTCTACCACTGTCTCGGAGTGGATCCGCGTGCCAATACGGTTACTGACGTATCAGGACGGCCCCACTACTTGGTCGACTCGGATATTCAGCCCCTTCGAGAACTGATCTAGATTCGAAAGCGAGCCTTGCCTCAAGGCAACCTCTCTTGAAAGGAGAGGAAAAGTTTGCCGAAAATCATATTTTTCCTAACTTGAACTCCCTTATGAGCTCATCCTTTCGTCTACTATCATTCATTTTCATCTCGGTCTGCGCGACCATATGCTCAGTCCAAGCCCAGTTCGAGGCAACGGCGACACCAGTCGATAAACTCAGTGTCCCAAAAGGATTTCAAGTGGAATTGATCTACACCGTACCGAAAGCCGAACAGGGCTCTTGGGTCAACCTATGCGTGGACGGCACGGGTCGCATAATTGCAAGCGACCAGTTCGGCGGTCTTTATCGCTTCCCCGCTCCATCTGCGGGTCAACCTCTGCAAACCAAGGACATCGAGAAGGTGCCGGCCAAAATACGTGCTGCCAATGGTTTGCTTTGGGCGTTTGGAGCACTCTACGTTGGCGTCAACGACTACGAACGAAAAATGGAGAGCGGCTTGTACCGGGTGACCGACTCGAACGGCGACGACCAACTAGACAAAGTGGAAAAATTGCGCGGCATGACGGCCCGTGGCGATCATGGCATTCATGCAGTGTTGTTGGCCCCCGACGGCAAATCCATTTACCTAATCACCGGAAACAACACCACGCCGATCGAGACGGACGCATCACGGGTCCCTTTGCATTGGGGAGAAGACCACCTGCTGCCGCGTATGCCCGATGGGCGTGGACACAACCGCGGTCGCCTAGCGCCGGGAGGAATCATATACAAGATTTCTCCCGACGGAAAAGACTGGGAAATCGTGTCATCCGGCTATCGCAATATCTTTGACGGCGCCTTCAACAAGGCAGGTGACTTGTTCACCTACGACGCCGACATGGAATATGACTTCAACACCTCATGGTATAGGCCCACGCGTATTTGTCATGTCACTAGTGGCTCGATGTGGGGCTGGCGCAACGGCACCGGCAAGCGCCCCGAATTCTATCCCGACACCCTGCCTCCTGTTATCAACATAGGCCCGGGTTCGCCGACTGGCGTAACCTTTGGCTATGGGGCGAAGTTTCCCGCAAAATACCAAAAAGCCATGTACCTATTGGACTGGAGTTGGGGCAAAATCCATGCCGTCCACATGAAACCGGAAGGTTCCTCCTACGTCGCGACCAAGGAAACTTTCGTCACTGGTAGTCCGCTGCCCGTATCCGACGCCATCATTCACCCAGAGGACGGTGCAATGTACTTCGCCATTGGCGGAAGAAAGGTGCAGTCCGGACTTTACCGCGTAACCTACACAGGCAACGAACCGACTGACCCGGCCAACCACCAAACAAAGGTCAATGAGCTTGCCCAATTGAGGCGAGATCTAGAAGAGTTCCACCAAGGGCCCGACCCCAAGGCCCTCAAGACCGCTTGGCCCCACCTAGACCATAGTGACCGTTTCGTACGCTGGGCAGCCCTTACGGCAGTGCTGCATCAACCCGTCAAAAAGTGGGCCGACCGCGCCTTGAAGGAAAAGAACCATGGCAAGCGGGTCGCCCTGCTTCTTGGATTGGCCAAGGTGACGGGTATCGACCCCGCCAACCGACAACCAACCGATCCTCCGATGGATCAGGCCATGGCCAAGAAAATCTTTCAATCCCTCGGTCAAGTGGACTGGAATCAATTGAACGAGGAGCAACGACTGACCTTGGTCCGGACCTATCATGTCGCCCTCGTGCGGTTCGGCAAACCAGACAAACCAACGACCAACCGGATCGTGAAGCAGCTGGATCCCCATTTCCCCGCTCTCACCTTTGATCAAAACTGGTTGCTCTGCGAAACCTTAGCTTTTCTTCAAGCGCCATCCACGGCGTCAAAGGCAATGGCTTTGCTCTTGGCAGCTCCCACCCAAGAAGAACAAATCGAGTATGCCCGCTCCCTTCGTATGCTTAAAGCCGGCTGGAACAAGAAATTGCGAACATCCTATTTCAACTGGTTCCTGAAGGCCGCAAATTATCGAGGCGGTGCCAGTTTCAGCAAGTTCATCGAGTTTATTCGCAACGACGCTGTGGCCAGTTTGAGCAAGGAGGAACAAAAGGAGTTCAAGAATTTGCTAGCCAAGAAACCTGAGAGCAAGACACCGTTCGAAATCATGGCCGAGGCAATGATCGGCAGGAAATACGTCAAGCAATGGACCTTGGACGAACTCAGCCAAGCCACCTCCGACCTGAAAGGTAGGAGCTTTTCCCAGGGCCGCAAGATGTTTGCCGCAGGCGGTTGCTTCGCCTGTCACCGCTTCGGAAACGAAGGAGGCATGACTGGGCCTGACCTGACGGGATCGGGCGGACGCTACTCTT
>CAZXKR010000101.1:0-5807 GCA_964641305.1 uncultured Puniceicoccaceae bacterium
CATGCCTGCGATTTACTTTTTGCCCCAACCGATCAAGCCATGCAAAAGCTCAGCGCCGAAGGCTTGGTGGGGGAAAAGGTCGTTCGTACGGGTGACGTCATGTTGGATGCGGTCAATCTTTTTGGACCAGTGGCTCGTGATAAGAGTCGCATTCTAGAGGATTTAGCTCAAACAGGAGGAGGATTCGCTTTATGCACCCTCCATCGTGCGGAGAATGTCGATGATCGTGAAACTCTTGCTGGGATTATTGCTGGTTTAGGCGAGGTTGCTCTGGAGCTTCCAATCGTTCTGCCCTTACATCCTCGTACCTTGGGGCGCATAGAGCAATTTGGCCTCCGCGATTCGTTTCCTTCGGAAATATTGACCTGCGATCCCTTGGGCTATCTTGATATCCTGTGTCTAGAGGAAGCTGCGGCTTTGATCCTCACGGATTCCGGGGGGATGCAAAAGGAGGCTTTCTTTCAGCGCACTCCATGCGTGACGATTCGTTCGGAGACTGAGTGGGTGGAGCTTCTGGTCGATGGGTATAATAGGCTTGCTCGTCCAGGTTTCGATTCAATATCGGAGAAAGCTCATGAAGCTATGTCCACTGACTTGAATTGGGACAAGAATCTCTATGGAGATGGTAAGTCGGCGGAGACCATTGCAAGAAATCTGGTCGAAAGAGTGTGAGTGAAAATCGCTCTTGTCACATCCGAGTTCCCTCCGATGAATGCGGCTGCCGCTGCCCGCATGGGACCTTGGCAAGAAATGTTTTTGAAACGGGGACACGATGTGACCGTTTTCACATCGCGAGAGGCAAGGGATGAAGGGAATCCGAGTGTGTGGACATCTCGTTTTGGCGTTCCTTCGAATCAAGTCGGTTTGGCCCGACGTTTTTTACAGGAGATTCGGCTCGGTCGCGACTTGGCCGGAGAATTACGACGAAGGGCATCTCGTTTTGATTTGGTAGTGATTACTTCACCTCCTTTCTTTGTTGCCAGCATGTGTGCTCGCTCTGCTCGTTTGTCGAAACTACCGTACGTGTTTGATGTCCGTGATCGTTACCCCGGAGTGCTTTTCGAACTGGGCACTTTAAGTCGAGACGGTTTGCCCGGGCGTTTTCTATCTAAAATAGAACAGAGAGTGTATGCAGGTGCTCGTTCGGTGACGACAGTAACGGATTCACTTGTGCAAGAACTTGTGGAATCAAGCAAAACCGAGAAAGTTTCCCTAGTCCCCAATGGGTATGATGGTAATTTGTTTCCCGATGCTTTGTTGAAACGGAAGAAGCGAGACTTCTTCACTGTTGTCTATCATGGTCGATTCAGTCGTCTCCATGATATCGATTCTCTTCGTGAGATGGCCAGAATTACCCAGAGATTGGATTCAGAGATACGTTTTATTATGGCAGGCCCTTTGCCCAAGGGCTTGTCCCGTGATAATTGGGGTGAAACTACCTTTTGTGGCGAGTTGCCGCGGAAAGAAATCCCAGAATTGCTTGCTGGATGTCATTTGGGAGTGAGTCTTATGAAACCGTCTGGCGCAACTCGAGTGGCAATGCCGGCAAAGGCATTCGAGTACTTTGGTGTTTGCTTGCCGGTTATTGCAGCACCAGATGGGGAATTAGTTGCTTTTTTGCAAGAGCATCAAGTCGGGCTCCCTTTTCCTGATGTCGAACCTTCTACCATGGCCCAAGCAATTGTTGACATCAAAAACGATTTTCCTGCATGGGAAATGATGTCTGCGAATGCACGAGCTCTTCGGCCATCACTTGATCGGCGCGTTCAATCCGTTCGATTTGCGGAACATTTAGAATCCCTTGTATGATTGCTTCCGAATTGTTCTTAAACCTGTTATTGCCTTACAGCTTTTCTTATGTCTCGTAAATCGGATTGGAACCTGAGTAAAGGGGCTTGGACCTTGCTGGACTTGGTTATGGCCTCTTGTTCAGCGGCCCTTGTGCCTCTTTACCTGTCGCCGGCTAGCGAGACCTTGAGGTCGGTTCCGACCGAGCGTCTTGTTATGTACGCCGTTTTTTACGGTTTCGCCTTTTGGGTTGCGGGAGAGGTCTTGGGCGTGCATGAGAAACGGTCTTCTCGTTCGTGGCGATTTCGGGTTGCGGTGTGCACTCTTGCCGCAGTGGGTGCTTGTCTTGGGCTATTGCTGATGGTTTGGGCCATTGAGTATCGATTTGTTGGGCGGTTTGCCTTGGCGAAAATTGTCGGCTGTTCGGTGGCTGGAGTAATGATTCTGAGGTTGGCTATCGAGGGCATGGCATCACGGTCTCGTCCTAAGGTTTTGGCTTTGCTTGCCGAGGAGACGTCGAAGGAACTTGCTATGGCTCTCAAGGAGGGCGGAGAGCAATTGCAGTTGGAAGGATTCAAGGAAGACATGTCGGATTCTGCTGAGAGTTTTGTTGGATATTGCGAGGAGCAAGGCATCCACGAAGTGGTTACCCAACACGATACCGAACACAAAGGCTTGCTTAATGTCGTTGCCTTGTTGGCTGGGGGTACCCGCGTTTCCGATATCGTGGATTTCTGGGAACGAACGTTTGCACGGATACCTCCACAATACGTTGACGAGGCTTGGTTGGCCCGACTCGACCTGAGGCTTCGACATCCTCTTTTTCATCGGGCGAAGAGGTTTTTGGACGTACTTGTGGCAATTATAGGGCTCGTTGTTTCAATTCCCATTTTGGCAATTGCATCAATTCTCATTTTAGTCGGATCCCGAGGACCAGTTTTCTTTTCTCAACGACGTACGGGATATTTAGGTAGCGATTATGTTTTGTACAAGCTTCGAACCATGCGAACGGATGCCGAGCAAGATGGGGCTCAATGGGCCGAAAAACAAGACGCTCGGATAACTGGCGTCGGTCGCTTCCTGCGTAAGTGGCGCATAGACGAGATTCCTCAATTCTGGAATGTCTTGCGTGGGGAGATGTCAATCGTAGGTCCACGTCCGGAACGTCCAGAACTCGAGGAGAAACTGACCGTAGAAATTCCCCTCTGGTCAAGTCGCCACCTTGTCAAACCGGGGCTCACTGGCTGGGCCCAGATACGTTTCCGCTATGCTGCCGATTCCAATGCCTCTAGGGAAAAACTTGCCCACGATCTCTATTACATAAAGAACGCCTCTCTGTTGTTGGATTTACAGATTATCTTGTCGACCCTCAGGTCGTTGGCTAGGGGCAGTCGTTGAACACTTATTGTTGAAATGAAAGTTTTGGTAACGGGAGGAGCAGGGTACATTGGCAGTCATGCCACTTTGGTTTTGCTCCAAGCCGGACATGAAGTGGTAACCTTGGATAATTATTCCAATTCTTCTCCCGTTTCCCTCCAAAGGGTGGGAGAGTTGGCGCAGAGGGATCCTGTCGCGCTGGAAGGAGATGCGGGCGATCCCGCAACCTTGGAAAAAATATTCGAAGAGCATTCCGAGATTGAAGCCGTTTTGCATTTTGCTGCCTTCAAGGCTGTGGGCGAGTCTACCGAGAAGCCGCTTCCTTATTACCGCAACAACGTTGCTGGCTCGATTGCGCTTTTTGAGGCGATGGAGTTGGCCGGCGTTCACAATCTGGTGTTCAGCTCTTCATGCACGGTCTATGGAGAACCTCGCGAGGTTCCTGTTACCGAGGGCCATCCTGTAGGGGGAGTGTCCAGTCCTTATGGCCGAACAAAATACATGATGGAGGAAATTCTTCGGGATCATTGCGCGGCCAATAAGCGATGGAACGTTGCCGTTTTACGTTATTTCAATCCTGTCGGAGCTCATCCGAGCGGGAGAATCGGAGAAGATCCTGCGGGAATTCCGGATAACTTGGTGCCTTACGTCTGCCAAGTGGCATCAGGCCGTTTGGAAAAACTTCGCATTTTCGGGAATGATTATCCGACTCGGGACGGTACGCCGATTCGCGACTACCTTCATGTCTTGGATCTTGCGGAAGCTCATTTGCATGCAGTTGAAAAACTGTCTGCGGACCCCGGACTCTTTGTTTGTAATTTGGGAACCGGCAAGGGGTCAACCGTGCTCGAGGTCTTGAATGCCTTTGAGCAAGCGAATGGAATTCGGATACCTTACGAGATCGAAGGTCGCCGATCAGGGGACGTTACCGAGGCGTGGGCCGATCCCACTTTTGCAAAAAAGCTTCTGGGTTGGGAAGCTAAGCGCGATCTCCGGGAAATGCTAACCGATGCGTGGAACTGGCAATCTCTCAATCCTCGCGGTTACGGTTACTCCGAGGGTTCGGATGGGGGTTGAGACTTCTTTATTCCAAACTGTTCTGGTGAAAACCCTCTCTTTTCGAGAGCCTCGGCAATATCATTCAAGTTCAGCTGAGCTCCCGGGGACTGTTTTGCAGTTCGAAAGGCTCCTTGGTTCAATTCTAGTACTATTTTGATGTTGTCGCTGCGAGAAGGACATCCGCTTTCATCGAAAGGTTGGGCAGCATGAATTTCTTTCAATACGCCATCGGGTGAAAAGTAGCCTATGTCCAAGGGTATTCGCGTATTTCTCATCCAAAACCTTTGCGGCCCTGGGTTTTGGAATGGAAAGAGCATGCCATGATCTTCGGCTAGCTTTTCGCGAAACATGAGCCCCTTCGCCTTTTCTTCCGGAGTGACGGCCAGTTGGACCTGCAGGACTGTTTCGCCGAGGTGAAGTGGGAACCAAGAGTCGAAGCCCAATCCTTCAGAGCGAATAGGTTCTCCTTCATCTCGACAGCCAACTGTCAATAGAGTAACAATGATCGCAATGGTGAATCCAACTATCTTTCCATTTCCTTTCACTGAATTCATTCGATGAACGAACTTCTTGAACGAATCAAGAGCCTTCGTCTTCTAGTAATCGGAGATGTCATGCTTGACCGGTATGTTCGCGGCGAAGTTTCTCGTATTTCTCCCGAGGCTCCCGTCCCTGTCTTGCATGTGGATGGTGAAGATTCCGTGGCAGGTGGAGCTGCGAACGTTGGGCTCAATGCTGCGGATCTTGGGGCTTCCGTGGATCTTGGCGGGGCTTTCGGTCAGGACGAAGCGGGTGAGCGACTCTTGGCACTCCTTTCGAAAAGAGGAATAGCTTGTGACCCCGCCTTTGTTTCTTCTCAGGCGCCGACCATTTGCAAAACACGCGTAATGGCAGGCAACCAGCAGATCTGTCGGGTGGATCGTGAGGAATCTCATCAAGCCTATGCGCCCAATCTCGATGTGCTTTCTGAATTGCTTGCGGAAAAGGCTCGAAACGCCGATGCCGTCATCGTATCCGACTATGCCAAGGGTTTCGTAAACGACGAGTTGCTCTCCTTGTTGCGTAGCGAAGCCAAGTTTCTTGCCGTTGATCCCAAACCTCGTCGGTGCCTCAACTATGATTCCCCTGACCTAATGACTCCGAACAAGGTTGAGTCTCTGCAGCTTGCAGGTTTGGAAAGAGGGGACTTTGGCGAGTTTCCCGCTGACGCCATAGCCACTGCCATCCATGATTCTCATCGACCACATCGTCTTGCCGTTACATTGGGTGCTGATGGTATGTTGCTGATCGAAAATGGAAAAGTTATTCAGCGTATTCCTACTGCGGCTCGCGAAGTTTTCGATGTTTCGGGAGCCGGCGACACCGTGATCGCCGCCATGACGCTAGCCCTTGCCGCCAAGTCCACTTTCGAGGAAGCCTCGGCATTCGCTAATTTGGCCGCTGGTGTTGTAGTGGCCAAAGTAGGAACGGCAACGGCTTCTCCCGAGGAGATTCTTCATGCAGCTCAATGAGCCTTGCCGGCATTTTTTTCGACCGAGACGGCACCCTGATCTCGCATGTCGATTATCTTCACGACCCCGAGG
>CAZXKR010000102.1:0-5799 GCA_964641305.1 uncultured Puniceicoccaceae bacterium
TCCTCTTTGAGGATCAAGACCTCTCCGGAACAAATCCGGAAAATATAAGTTTCGGAAAAGTCCGAAAAACAAATAGCAGAGTCTCGTTCCCTATCGGGTATCTAGAGAAAACCGCTGTGGTTGCATATCATTCATTCCGAGCTCAAATTGAAAACGCGAACTTAATGCTCAGAAAATGAGTAATTATGAAAAGTTTTCATTTTCTGACGTATTTTAAGTCAATTATCGATTCTTAGGAACAGTTGGCGCGGTAGTTGCAAATTGTCAGCCAGATGGAATTAATCCATCCACAAACCACTCAACTACAAACTGATAAGAAAGAGAAACCATGTTAAATAAAAAAATTGTGCCATGGTTCGCTGGATCGCTTATGCTAGTGCTCCTCGGACTTATGTCGTTCACGAATCAAGGGTTCGCCCAAGATAACGCTACAGCAAGTCCCGACACTCCTGAAGCTGCCGTAGATGCTGCAGCGCCCGCAGATGCCCCAGAAGAGGTGGCTACCATCGACAGCGGCGACACCGCATGGATGATTGTGGCGACATTGCTTGTGCTGTTCATGACCATTCCGGGTCTATCTCTCTTCTATGGAGGACTGGTCAGGTCCAAGAACATTCTTTCCGTCCTTGTTCAATGTTTTGCCATAACGTCCATAATCACAATCTTGTGGGTACTGTACGGCTATAGCTTGGCGTTCAATACGGATGGAATGGAAGCAGGAGTGACAAACTACAACTCCTTCGTAGGTGGTTTGGGCACCGCGTTGCTAGCTAACATTAGCTCAGACACAGTCAGCGGGACTATTCCCGAAGTCGTTTTCATCACCTTCCAGATGACGTTCGCCATCATCACTCCGGCTCTAATCGTTGGAGCTTTTGCAGAACGGATGAAGTTCTCCGCCGTTCTTGTGTTCACTCTTTTGTGGTTCACTTTTTCCTACGCCCCCATTTGTCACATGGCTTGGTCTGGTGACGGAGCTCTATTCAACACTTGGGGTGTAATCGATTTCGCAGGCGGCACGGTTGTTCATATCAATGCAGGCATAGCAGGTCTTGTGGCCTGTATTATGGTAGGCAAAAGAAAGGGATTCGGGAGTGCCAAGCTTACTCCACATAGCGTACCCTTGACAGTGATTGGAGCTTCTATGCTTTGGGTCGGTTGGTTCGGCTTCAACGCCGGGAGCGAATTAGCAGCCGACGGTGTCGCAGGAATGGCAATGCTTGTGACACAAGTAGCAACAGGTACTGCAGCCGCGACTTGGATGTTCGTAGAATGGTTTACAAAAGGCAAACCGACCGCAGTTGGTTTGGCAACGGGAGCAGTAGCAGGACTAGTTGCGATTACTCCTGCATCAGGTTCCGTAGGTCCTATGGGAGCCCTGGTCATAGGCGCTGCTTCCGCAGCAATTTGTTACTGGGCGGCCACCTCCATCAAGGCCAAATACGGATACGACGACAGTCTAGACGTTTTCGGCGTGCACGGAGTGGGTGGCATCGTTGGCGCCTTGCTCACGGGTTGCCTTATAGTCGATGCAACACACGGAGGCGAAAGCTTTGTCATAGGCGACCAACTGTGGATTCAAGCCAAGAGCGTACTCTTTACAATCGCGTGGAGTGGAGTAGTGTCATTTATTGCGTTGAAGATCGCAGGTGCCGTTGTGGGTGGCATTCGTTCCGACGAGGATTCCGAAGAAACGGGTCTCGACCTGACCGACCATGGCGAAACAGGATATTCCTCCTCCTAACCCCACTAACAAAGAGAAAGAAAATTCAATGAAACTTATCAAAGCAATTATAAAGCCGTTCAAACTGGACGAGGTCAAAGACGCTCTCACGGAAATTGGCGTAGAGGGAATGACAGTCTCCGAGGTAAAAGGTTTCGGTCGCCAGAAAGGTCATACCGAAATCTATCGCGGGAGCGAATACACAGTCGACTTCCTTCCCAAGGTGAAGCTTGAAGTGGCAGTAGGCGACGAGGTCGTCGACAAAGTTGTGGATGCAATTGTTACATCCGCCCAAACGGGCAAGATTGGAGACGGCAAGGTATTCGTCCTACCCATAGAGCAAGCCGTACGCATTCGCACCGGCGAAAAAGGAGACGAAGCCGTCTAAGCGGAATGCTATTCTTTGACCGCACCTAATGCGGTCGATTTTCAAGGGCCGATCCTTTCGAGGGTCGGCCCTTTTCCATTGAGAAAAGGAAGGCTAAAAAGTATCGGGATGGAGGGAATTCACCACAAATCATGAATTATTTTAAGTTTTTCCTTGAATTTCATTCATAGATCAGTACGGGGAATGGCTGTGATATTATGATTAGAAGCTAAAATACACGAAGAAAGAAAAACCAAAGGAGCGAAAGATATGAAGGTATTCAAACATCTGGCAATATTTAGCGTATGGCTACGAACGATAACGATACTCCCATGCATCATCCTTCTGACTTTGCCTCTTGCCGCTCAGGAAGATTCAACGGATGTGAATGGAGTTACGATTGAATCTGTTGCAAGCGACCAACCGCTATCAAACAGTGCTCCCACCGCTTCAAAGAGTCCTGACAGTGGAAACACCGCTTGGATGCTTACCGCCACTGCACTTGTCCTTTTCATGACCCTTCCGGGACTGGCTTTATTCTATGGTGGTCTAGTTCAATCCAAAAACGTGCTGTCGGTACTCATGCATTGCTTTACGATTGCCTGCATCGCCTCGATAATTTGGGTAGTATGTGGTTACAGTTTGGCCCTTACTGAAGGAAGTGAGTGGATAGGGGGAACGGAAAGATTGTTTCTCAACGGTTTGACTGCCGACTCCCTAAATGGGGACTTTCCCGAATCAGTTTGGATAGTATTCCAAATGACTTTCGCAATCATTACTCCGGGACTGATCGTAGGAGCCTTTGTCGAAAGAATCAAATTCTCGGCAATGATGATTTTTAGTGGGCTTTGGCTTCTAATTGTTTATGTCCCAGCCTGTTATTGGGTCTGGGGCGGAGGTTGGCTAACCAAAGCAGGAGTGATCGATTTCGCAGGCGGCATCGTAGTGCATGCCACTGCAGGTGCTTCCGCACTTACAATTGCAGCAATGCTCGGGAAACGACAAGGTTTTCCAAAGAGCCTCCGACCGCCCCATAGTCCGGGTCTGGTTATGATTGGTGCCGCGATGCTTTGGGTTGGGTGGTTTGGCTTCAATGCAGGTAGTGCAGCTGCCGCGAATGGAAGCGCCGGCATGGCCATGCTCGTAACTCATATATCAGCAGCTACTGCAAGTTTGGTCTGGATGTTCGTAGAGTGGAAACAAACAGGAAAACCCGGCCTTGTGGGAATAGTTACCGGGATGGTCGCCGGGTTAGCCACGATCACACCTGCCTCAGGAAACGTCGGTCCCATGGGTGCCATAATTATCGGAGCAACTGCGGGAATTGTATGCTACTTCGCTTGTGGAATCATTAAGGAGAAGCTAAACATTGATGATTCTCTTGATGTCGCTGCAGTACATGGAGTTGGAGGCATCTTGGGCACTTTAATGGTAGCGTTTTTGGGTGTTGAAGGAACACTAGGAGGCCAAGGAATCAACCTGAATACCGCCGGTGAACAATTCTCAATCCAAGCTAAAGGCTGTCTCGCCGCCGTCGTCTTATCAGTAGTCGCAACCTATGTCATCGTAAAGATTACTTCAGCTTTAACTGGAGGTATTCGAGTCTCGGAAGAGGATGAAACGAAGGGGCTTGACCAAGCTTCACATGGGGAGAATGGTTATAGCATTCAATAATTTTAATTCCAAACAAGAAGCAACTCCCACATGAAATTAATCAAAGCCATTATAAAGCCTTTTAAGTTAGATGACGTTAAGGATGCCCTTGCCGAAATCGGCATCGAAGGGATGACAGTCATCGAAACCAAAGGGTTCGGTAGGCAGAAAGGCCACACTGAGATTTATCGCGGCAGCGAATACACCATCGACTTCCTCCCAAAAGTGATGATCGAAATCGCAGTATCGGACGAGATAATCGACAAGGTGATCGACACCATTGTAACCTCCGCAAAAACTGGTAAGATCGGCGATGGCAAAGTATTCGTGCAACCGCTCGAACAGGCCATCAGAATTCGGACCGGAGAGCAAGGGGACGAAGCGTTGTAGTTCTTTGTTACCTAGCCTAGTTGAGCAGACAAGTTCCAGACCAGCCAGACGACCGTTGCGTAAATAGGAAAAGCCATCGCCTGCTTAAAGGATTCCATCCAAGCTCCCGGCTTCGGTAAACGACTTATCCAATTCGGCATCAAGGACAAGAGCAGATAGGGAAAAGCCAATCCCAAACCGACACAGGTGAAAACCGCAAGGGCAGGCAACCATGCCATCGCCAAGGCCGCTCCCACGGCGACACCGAGAAAAGGCGCCATGCAGGGCGTGGCAACCACCACCGCAAGTACGCCCGAAAAGAAGGATCCCGCGTAACCCGACTGCCCGCTAAGTTTGGCCCCTGTGCCCGTGAGCGACAGCCCGATCTCGAAAACACCGCTCAGACTCAAGGCGAAAATCAAAAGCACAAGCGCCAACACAAAGACGAAACCAGGTTCCTGCAATTGAAAGCCCCAACCCAATTCCTGCTTCATCGTATTACGCAACCACAGAAGAACACCGACTAAAAGCCAAAAGGAAATCAAGACCCCTGCCGTAAAGATGAAACCGTGACGAGCAATCTTCTTCCTATCTTCTCCCGCCTGTTTGACAAACCCCATGATTTTCAGTCCAAGCACGGGAAATACGCACGGCATCAAATTTAGGATTAGCCCACCGAGAAAGGCAAAACCAAGTATGGCTACAAATCCTTGCTCACCTGGTTCCATGTAAGGTTTGCCCGTCTCAAGAACATCCAGAACAATGCTCTCCGTCAAGGCCTCCGGCATCAAGATAGGCGTGGGGGGCAATGTTTCCGGTTCGTGAGACTTGTGATAGATATTTAGAGGAACGCCCTCGCGCCCATAGCTTTGCAACGCATTAAGGATGACAGGATTTTTATCGGTCCAATCCGCCTTTAGTAACACAATATCCAACTCCCGTATCTTACGGATTATGTCTTCATAATGAAAAACGCGCTTGTTAACTTGACAGCTCCAACACCACTTAGCCGTAAAATCAACATACACTGCCTTACCGGAATCCAGCAATTCGAGTTCGCGCTCAGGTGTCCACTTCTCCCATTGAAGTGCGTTCAAAGCCTCCTTTTCCATAGGGTAGCCAAGCCAAACGCCGCTTGCCAACAAAGAGAAAGACACGAACCAAGCCTTCCGGCGCGTGGAGGGGGGCACTGAAAACCCACCCCAACGCCCATATACCCAAGCTGCCATAGATGCCAAAACCAAACCTAGAAGTACCCATAACGTCGAATAGTCGTCTGTGATTACTTCGGGAATGGTAGAAACTTTGCTACTGGTATCTGAAAAAGCAATTGCGGACATTCCGCAAAATAGGCTTCCGAAAAAAAGAAGCCTACGAGAGACCCGTATCGACCCGGAAAGCATCCTCATCAACACGAAACAGGATCAGGGCGTTGTCGAGTTGATGAACATTAGCTGCCCTTTGGCTATACGGGCAAATTCGCCCGCAGTCTCCGTCAAATCAGCAGGCCAAGTCACGCCTTCGGGTAATGCCACGACGAAATGAACGATTGGCAGGTGGGGTTCTCCCTCGTTCAAGGCGACACGAAACTTCTCATAAACATTGCGCCAAGGCCATGAACCACCGGATGATACCCTAGGTTTGGGCGGCAAGGTCATTTGAAGACGGGCCAAGGCAAGAAGTTCCA
>CAZXKR010000103.1:0-3034 GCA_964641305.1 uncultured Puniceicoccaceae bacterium
CTGAGTTTCGACAACAAGGAGATCATCCAAGTATATCAAGCATCCGAGAAAAAGGGTCTTTACGAGCGAGTGCTCCTGTTCTCCGGTCGAAAGGTAAAGCATTACGCCCGAACCAATCACAAGGAATTCTTCGCAGAGATGACCGAGTCCTACCTCGGAGTAAACGACTTCTATCCGTTCGTGAGAGCCGAGTTAAAGGAACACGATCCTATTACCTACGCACTCATGCAAAAAATTTGGGGCAAAATATAAAGCTACAACCAAAACGTCCATGAATTCTTTGCTCAAACCCTCCCTTTTTTTGCTTTTGTGGACCACCACAATGCTTTCAGCTACCGATTTTCCCGGCAAGAAATCCCAATGGAAAGGTTACGCCTTGAACCAGTTCAATTTGGAAGGAGTGGGATGCAAGGTAGTAAGCCCCAAAAAGGTTGCCCTAGGCAAGCCATGGATTTGGCGAGCTCGATTCTGGGGTCACGAACCGCAAACTGATCTCGCGCTTCTCGAAAAAGGTTGGCACGTCGTCTATTGCGAAGTGGGCAACCTCTTTGGTTCTCCCAAGGCAGTGGCGCGTTGGGACGCCTTTTACGATTACTTGGTCAAGGAACATGGCTTTGCAAAAAAAGTCGCCTTGGAGGGTATGAGCAGAGGCGGGCTAATCATCTACAACTGGGCCAAGGCCAATCCGGAGAAGGTTTCCTGCATCTACGGCGATGCCCCCGTGTGCGACTTCAAGAGTTGGCCGGGAGGCAAGGGAAAGGGAAAAGGGAGCGCCGGCACTTGGAAAAATTGCCTGAAGGCCTACGGCTTGACGGAAACGGAAGCAATGGACTTCAAGGGCAATCCCATCGACGGTCTAGAAGTCCTTGCCAAAGCCAAGGTTCCCCTCTTTCACGTAATCGGTGAGGCCGACACCGTCGTGCCGGTGGCCGAAAATTCAGACGTCATTGAAAAACGGTACAAAAAACTGGGCGGTTCCATCGAGGTGATTCGCAAACCGGGCATCGGACATCACCCACATAGCCTGAAGGACCCCAAGCCCATTGTGGATTTCGTTCTCCGTTCGAGCAAACAATAGAAAAAGCATTCTCCGGCAGGGAAAGCTTGAGCATTTCCCTTTGCCTGCTAGTCTGCCTGCCAATAATGAGCGAACGCATAGCAACTGACGCCACTTCGCCCGCACACTTGTTAGTGGTGGGTTCCGTGGCCTTCGACAACGTCATCACGCCCTACGGCGAGAAAGAGCACATCCTCGGGGGAGCAGCCTCGTACTGTTCCTTCGCCTCTAGTTATTTTACCGAGACCCGTATGGTCGGCGTCGTCGGCAACGACTTCGGCGAAGAGTTCATGGACAGACTCCACTCACGGGGAATCGACTTGGAAGGCCTGCAAAGAGACGAAAGTGGACCGACCTTCTTTTGGAAGGGCAAGTACCACGAAAACTTCAATCGTCGGGACACGCTAGACCTACAGCTGAATGTTTTTGAGAAATTCCGTCCCGACCTTCCCGAATCATATCGAGCCTCCCCCTTCGTCCTGCTCGGAAACATTCACCCGGCGTTGCAAGCGCATGTTCTCGATCAACTGAGCGGGGAATCCTTCGTGTTAGCCGACACCATCGACCTCTGGATCGAGATCGAACGAGAAAACCTTCTCAACCTTGTAAAAAGGGTGAACCTTTTCGTGATCAACGATTCCGAAGCCGAAGAAATCACAGGCGAAAAAAATATTATTCTGGCCGGTCACAAACTTCGCGAGATGGGACCGGAAAGCGTGATCGTCAAGAAGGGCGAGCATGGGGCCGTCCTCTTTCATGAAGAAGGTCTCTTTGCCCTACCCGCTTTCCCCGTAACCGAACTTCGCGACCCCACGGGTGCCGGCGACTCGTTTGCAGGAGCCTTGCTCGGTCGGCTAGCCTCCCGTAATCGGAACGACTTTGCCGCGATAAAGGAAGCCATGCTCTACGCCACCGCCACCGCCAGCCTTACGGTAGAGGCATTCGGTTGCGACCGGCTCGAGTCAGCGGGAGCTACTGTGATCAGCGAGCGCGTTGATCAACTGCGTGAACTGATATCAGTGGAATAAGGCAAACGGGCTTGCCGACTTGCCAAGGAGACCGGCATGATCGACTGCATGCACATCCCCAAAGGGTTCAAACTCCCTAGTTCCGTTATCCTTGTCACATCACTGTTCTTATGGCTTTCCGCATGCAACGAGGCCAAGGTCGAAAGCACCTCAACCAAGAATGAACAAAATGCCTCTGAAGCTTCAAGCGTACCGCCTGAAATGAAAAAGGAAGCGGAATCGAGCGAGCATGCCGAACACGCTCACGTTCGGAAAGCCATACCTTCGCCCGAAGCGCTTAAGAAGCTTCCTGCGGACGGAGGTCCCGATTTCAATCGTCTCGTTTTTGAACAAAGCCCATACCTGCTCCAACATGCGGGCAACCCGATCAACTGGTATCCTTGGGGAGAAGAGGCCTTCGCGAAGGCAAAGAAAGAAAACAAGCCGGTATTTCTTTCCGTCGGATACACAACTTGCCACTGGTGCCACGTGATGGAGCACGAATCGTTTGAAGACGATGAAGTTGCCGCACTAATGAACAAGCACTACGTGTGCGTGAAGGTGGATCGCGAGGAACGTCCCGACATCGACAACGTCTATATGTCCGTGACCCAGATGATGACCGGAAGGGGTGGCTGGCCAATGACCGTGATCATGACGCCGGCGAAGGTACCTTTTTTCTCAGGAACTTATTTCCCGAAGCAATCGATGATGCAACTGCTTCCCCACTTTTCCGGCATATGGGCCAACGAGAAAGAGCAAGTCTTCAAGTTGGGAGAGGCGATCACCACCGACTTGGCGAAACTTTCTGGCGGACAACCCGGAGGCGACCTAAACGCAACGCACCTCGATGCCTGCTATCGTTCTCTCTCCTCCTCTTACGACCCGATTAATGGAGGATTCGGACGTCGCCCGAAGTTTCCCACAGCCCACAACCTTTCCTTCCTGCTCCGCTATTATGCCCGAACCG
>CAZXKR010000103.1:3134-5792 GCA_964641305.1 uncultured Puniceicoccaceae bacterium
TTCACCTACGTACTCCGGGACATGACCGACTCCGAAGGTGGATTCTATTCGGCCGAGGACGCCGACAGCGAGGGAGAGGAAGGCAAGTTCTACGTCTGGACGACAACCGAACTCGAGGAAATCCTTGGGAAGGAAGACGCCACGCTTTATGCCGGGGTATATAACTTCGAAGCCGATGGAAATTTCTTTGAAGAAGCCAACAACAGAAAAACCGGGGGGAACATCCCTCACCTTCGCCAACGCCTCAAGGACGTCGCTCACGAACTCAAAAAAGAAATCGATCCTCTGAAATCGAAACTGGAAGGGATCCGAAAAAAGCTCTTCGAGGTTCGAGAGAAACGAATCCATCCACAAAAGGACGATAAGATTCTGACCGACTGGAACGGGCTCATGATTTCCGCATTCGCCCAGGGCGGTCGCATTCTGGGCGACAAGCAGTACATCGAGACCGCCACCAAGGCAGCCGACTATTGCCTAACCACCCTTCGCCGCAAGGATGGTCGACTCCTGAAGCGCTCGAGACTGGGCGTAGCAGGACTACCTGCCCACTTGGAAGATTATGCCTTCCTCATCCAAGGCCTGCTCGATCTTCACGAATCCGCCTTTCATCATCGTCACCTGAAAGCTGCCGCGGAATTGACAGACCTTACCCTGAAGCATTTCGAAGATAAAGAGAACGGGGGTCTATTCCTCACCGCCGATGACGGGGAAAAGCTCCTTGTTCGGGCCAAGGAAATCTACGACGGGGCCATCCCCTCGGGCAATTCCGTGATGGCCCTCAATCTCCTTCGCATCGCCCGCATCACCGGAAGCAAGAAATACGAGGATGCCGCTAACAGTCTCTTTGCCGCATTCTCAGGCTTTGCCGCCAAAAGTCCCAGTGGATGCGACGTCCTCATGACTGCCTTGGACTTTGCCGTAGGGCCAAGTCTGGAGGTCGTGGTGGCAGGCAAGCGCGGAGAAGACGCCACCGAGCAACTGCTCGAGGCAATCCATTCGTCCTTCCTTCCCAACAAAGTGCTTCTATTCCGCCCTGCCGCAGAGGAGGAACCCGAAGTAGCCAAGCTTGCGCCATTCGTGCAAAACCAAGGTCTAGTTAAAGGCAAGTCCGCCGTTTACGTTTGCCGAAACCAAGCTTGCGAACTCCCCGTCACCACAGTCGAGGAACTCGAGAAGACTTTGGCAAAAGCTCTGGGAAAAGAAAAGTAGGCTACTTTTTCTCGCCCATGTGCAAGGCGACGACGGCTCCGGTTAGCGAGACGAATCCAACCTTGTGGAAATTCGCTTGGTGTAACTCCTCGGCAAGACCGAACCGATTGGGAAAGCCAGAAATGGAGGAACCCAAGTACTCGTAGGCCTTGCGATCACCGGTCACCCATCGAGCAAAAAGCGGGAGAATTACTCGAAGATAAAGATAATAAAAGGGACGAAGGAAAAAGAAAGGTTGGCTGAATTCAAGGACCAGCAACCTGCCACCGGGACGAAGCACGCGATGCATCTCGGATAGACCGACCGATCGGTCACACAGGTTGCGCAAGCCGAAGGCAATCGTGATGAGGTCGAAACTGTCATCGGAGAAGTCAAGAGACAAGCAATCGCCCTGCACAAACCTGAGGCTATCGGCGGAATGGCCAGCGGTGGAACGCTTGCATTCGGCCTCAGCAAGCATGGGCGGACAGAAGTCTAGTCCCGTTATCCGGACTTCGGCGGGCAAGGCCTTTCGAAGAGCAAGGGCTACGTCGCCACTGCCTGTGGCTAAATCAAGAACGTCGCCGGGACGGGAAAGCATGGCTTCCCGTACGAGACGCCGCCGCCAAATAAAATCAAATCCTCCCGACAGCAGGTGGTTGGCGAGATCGTAACGTGGGGCGATGCCTTCGAAGGTAGCCCGTACGGCATCGGGATCAGGAGTCGTCACCGGACTCGGATGAGCCGAAACTTTTCACGACCCACTCGGAGAGTTCCTTGTCGGGGTCGTCCACGACTTTTTTGTCGATCACGAATTCAAACTTGCCCGTGCGCTTGGAAATAATTCCGAGGCCGTGCTCAAAATCATTAAACTTGCGCTCGCAAATAGCTAGGATCGAACGATTCTCCTTGGTGGCGATCTTGGCCAAGGCAACCTTGGCGGGCTTTCGAAACTTCAGGTTGTAACCGTGCCTGACGGAGAAATCGGCGGCAAAACGATCCACGTCGCCCAAGAGGGCCTCGTCAAGCAAGTCCTTATTGCTCTCGAGAAGATCTTGAAGAGCATCCTCGGGATCATCAATGGTCTCGGCATCGACTTCGAAGCTTTTAATAGCAGAGGAAGGCAACTCGAATTTAAAGTCACGAAAGGTGCGCTCGAGTACGGTTACCAAGCCGCGTGCTCCAGTTTGTTCGAGGGCGGCCTTTTCGGCAATCTTGCGGATTGCGTCTTCCGTAATGTCGAAGGTTACGTCGTAACCAGCGAAGTCGCTCCGGTATTGCTCCAATACGTTGCCCTCGGAGCTAAGAAGAATACTTGCCAGATCCTCGCCGGTCAGTTCATCACAGGCTACGCGAACCGGAAGTCTCCCCACGAATTCGGGTTCAAAACCATAGTCGATGAAATCTCTGGTCTCGGACTGATGGAGAAATTCCGAAACCGGGCGAGCATCGGCGGATTGTTCTTCCGAG
>CAZXKR010000104.1:0-5780 GCA_964641305.1 uncultured Puniceicoccaceae bacterium
AAAGAAACTTAATGCCAGCCGAAGCTCAATATTGGGTTCATGACTTGAGCCCATTTATATATGAATTTCCAGAGAGGTTTCGAGATTGGGGTCCGGGAGGTATTCGTTGGTACGGAATATCCTATCTCTGCGGCTTTGTCGCCGCGGGGATGCTGCTACGACTTTTTTGGAAGAAAAACCGTAGTCCATATGAACCCGAACAGATTCTAAACCTGCTCACTTTCCAAGTCCTCGGAGTTCTGCTGGGTGGTAGAGTCGGTCATGCGCTGTTATACAACTGGCCGAAACTAATGGAAGACCCCGTGATGCTATTTCGAGTATGGGAAGGAGGTATGTCAAGCCATGGAGGCTTCATTGGAGTTTGCATCGCGACACTCTGGTACGCTCGTGTATCGAAACAATCCCCTTTTCCCATTGGCGACCTTATCGTCTGCGTCGTACCACCCGGACTTTGCTTCGGCAGAATTGCCAACTTCATTAATGGAGAGCTTTGGGGACGCCCAACTGAAGTTTCCTGGGGAGTTCTCTTTCCTCATGCACCCGATTTTGCCGAGGGCATCGCCCGGCACCCATCTCAATTGTATGCCGCTGCACTCGAAGGGCTTTTAACTTTCACTTATATTCAATGGCGATTCTGGAAAACGAATATTTCGACTCGTGTACCAGGAAGGTTGTCCGGAGAATTTCTCGTCGTATACGCCTTTGCTCGAATTGCCGACGAATTCTTTCGCGAACCGGACGCCTCACTAATTCTGGGAATGTCGCGCGGCCAATTTTATTCACTATTTCTTGCCGCCGGGGGAATTGCCTTGATTATGCTGGCGGAAAAGATCGCCTCCCGAATAACAATAACTGGTGAATCAAAGGACTGAAACCAAGGTCTATATTTCAGGTAAATTCAGCAAAACTAACTCCTTCTCTCCCTTTACCTTTGACAGGTGCGGGGAAACCGGGACAAACCGAACAAGTACAATTAACGATTAGACTCACATGTTTGGCAACCTGTTCGGCTTTCTCTCAAACGATATCGGTATCGATTTAGGTACTGCAAACACACTCGTGTTCGTAAAAGATAGGGGTATCGTTCTCCGTGAACCCAGCGTGGTTGCTCGCTACAAGACAAGTAAGAAAGTTTGTGCCGTAGGTAACGACGCCAAACGAATGCTAGGCAGAACTCCCGGCACGATAGAGGCGCTGAGACCGATGAAAGACGGAGTCATTGCCGACTTCGAGATTTCAGAAGCAATGCTACGATACTTCATCGAGAAAGTGGACAAAAGGAAACTTGTTCCTCCTCGTGTAGTGGTTGCAGTCCCATCCGGCATCACCGCAGTTGAAAAGCGCGCGGTAAAGGACTCGGCCATTCGCGCTGGAGCCCGAGAGGTGCTACTTCTTGGAGAACCGATGGCTGCGGCCATTGGCGCGGACCTACCAATCGACGAAGAATACGCCAATATGATCGTAGACATTGGCGGAGGAACGACCGAAGTGGCTATCATTTCCATTTCAGGAATTTCATATCAACGAAGCATAAGGGTGGGTGGAGACGAAATGGATGAGGCTATCCTAGCGTACATGAAGAGAGCCTACGGGCTACTAATTGGCGAACGAACCGCAGAAGAAATAAAGCTTACCATCGGGTCGGCTTCACCCATTGAAAGCGGCGAACTGAGCATGGACGTGCGGGGACGAGATTCAACTGCCGGTCTTCCCAAGACAATCCACATCACTTCACAGGAAATCCGAGAAGAAGCCTTCAGCGACGTAATAAGCCAAATAGTTGAACTGGTAAAGAACGCCTTAGATCGTTGCCAGCCCGAACACTCCGCTGACCTTATAGACAGGGGAATTGTAATGGCAGGTGGAGGAGCTCTTATTCGTGGGCTCGATCAAGTGATCAGTGATGCTACGGGTTTGACTGTTCTTCAGGCAGATGATCCCCTTTGCTGCGTAGCAAACGGTACTGGCAAATTTTTAAATCTCCTCGGTTCGCTCAGTCGGGAGCAAGTCGACAGATTGGTCACCCAATAAAGCCACAGTCTTGGCTAGTGACAAATCCACCAAGCGAGCCAAACCGTTCCTCATACTGGCGGGCTTTCTGGTATTCTGGTGGTGGATTCCCGCCGGATGGAAATTAGCAACACGTTCAAGTTTTCGTGAGTTTCAAGCTCCTATCTGGGAACTGGCATCCAGAGCGGAAGACCTAGGCGAATACTGGGGCCATCTTTCCGACTCGAAGAAAACCCTGATTGAGAAAGGTCGCGAAAACGCTAGAGGATCGGCAGCACTCGAGGCCAAGCCATCCATTCCGCAGATTAAACTATTGAAAAGTGAAATCACTCGACTTGAAAATGCTCTATCGGTGATCCCGAAACCTGGATTCCAAGCAGTAGTGGCAAGAGTGAGTCGGAGGGATCTATCCGCGTGGTGGCAAACGGTAACCTTGCGTAAAGGTAGTGCACAAAACCTTACGACGGGAGCGGGAGTTATTTCCGCCAACGGAATGGCAGGCCGTATCAGGGAGGTGGGGAAACGATGGGCTACGGTGAGACTTGTCACGAGCCCACAGTTTAGGGTCGCCGCTCAATTTGAGGGAGATGACCGGCCCGTAACCTTTCAAGGGGGCGGGATTCCCACGGGAGGCAAACCTTTTGGTATCGTACGCGACGTACCCCACGACCTTGCCCCAAGTGATGGCAAGCCATTAAGACTCCTCACTTCCTCATTAGGAGGCACCTTTCCCGCAGGTATTTCCATAGGCATTGTAAATAAACTCGAAGGAGGTGAAGACGGTCTATTCAAGAGCGGGAGAGTTGAATTGGACGAACTGTTGGGCAAACTTCGAGAAGTGACCGTCCTATTGCCGAGAAACGATTCCACAGCCTCCGAATGAAACGTCAAAATCTCTGTGCGCTCCTAGTTCTGGCGAGTAATTGCCTAGTACTTTTTCTTTTGTTCTCATGGAATGATTACTGGTGCCGACACGGGATTTATTTTTATTTGCCGGGACTCTTCTTTCTTTTCGGTTCCACTCGATTGAGCAATCGCAACGGTGCGATAGTAGCATTTCTTACGGGCTTGCTAATAGACTCCACGAGCACAAGTTCCTTTGGTCTGCATGCCTTTGGTCTGACACTTTGCCATTTGATCGCCCGTGCAGGAGGTGAAGGGATGAAGTCAACTCGAAGCCTCAGACCACACATATATCAACAGTTAGCAAATCTTTTTCTTATCACTGCTGTTTCCATCTCAAGCTTTTTACAATCAGCAGAAACAGTCGCTCAAGGACTGGAACGACTTTCCATCGACATCATTGCATCACAACTCCTTTTGATCCCCGTGGGAGCTTGGTTTCTTGCCTTCCAAAACAACCTTCCCCAATTTGACGGAGTGGAATCAGTCACACAACCAATTGCCCAATGATTGCCGAGAAACATATCCCCGAGGGAAGGCGTCTTCGTCCTATTTTCTTTCTATGCGGGGTTTTGCTACTAATTCTCGCAACAACGCTGAGCTATCGCCAGTTGTACCAATCTTCAGAATATCGAGAACTCGAGCGGAAACAAGCCCATCGACGAATTCTTCGTCCAGGTCCACGAGGCGATGTTCTTGACCGAGACGGACGACTACTCATCGGCAACCGAGCACATTACTCGGCGGTAATCAAGCTCGAGCTTCTACGGCAAGAAATCAAGTTGGAGAAAATCAAACTTGTTCGCAAGGCAAGGCAATTAAAAGAGCGATTGTCAGAACAGTCCCCACTAACCTTTGCCAAGGCAATGAGCATCGCCCACAAAGCGAGTTTCGGTTTACCAACGAGACGTCCCATTAGAATCGTAGGTCAAACGAGGGGTGATGAAAGAGTTAAAGTTCTCTGGCAAGGCAATCGTCTAACGGTAAATCAAAAAAAATCAGGTGAATGGGCGACAAGCATATCATCGATAAATCCGAATATTAGACCAACTATAACAATTACAGGTTCAACAGGAACACTCACGGTAAACTTCGCCGGACTCTGTTCAGTTGATTTAAAAGTAAATAATCAGAGCAGCTACTCCTGCAACCCGAACGAATCGATAAGAAGCAACGGCATAAGTCTCGACTGGGAAGCACGTTACGCCGTGGTCAAAAGATACTTAAATCTAATCAACCAGCTTTGCGGACGGAAAAAAGAGATGTCTAGCGAGCAACTCCAACGTCATTGGGAGCGTCGCCTCGTATTACCCATGGAACTCGCAGGGGATCTAAAACCCGAGGAATACGCAGTTCTCCTAGAAAGTATCCCGGTAGATTCTCCAATAAAAGTTGTAACCGAAGCAGTGCGGTACTATCCTTACAATTCGGCTGCCGCTCATGTTCTCGGTTATCTGGGAAGCGGATACAAGTCGGATGTCAATGCCATTCCGGAAGCCGACCTTGCCACTTTCGAACTAAAAGGGAGAAGAGGGAAAGCTGGCATTGAAAAATATTTTGATACAAAGCTGCGTGGTCAGGATGGAGGGGACATATGGAAGGTCGATCCAATGGGCTCGAAATTCCAGCGGGTAAAAGAAAAGCAACCTCAAAAAGGAAAATCCCTGAGGCTAAGCTTAGATGTCGACCTTCAAGTCGCATCCGAGCAAGCGTTACAAGAGATTATTGGGCGGGTAACACCACATAGAACTCTGCCCGATCAGGATTGGCGTAAAGCAATTCTTAGGCTTACTCGGTCCGCAATGAGAGGCGCAGGAGAAAAAGAAGAGTCCGCCGAGCTACTGCTGCAATCCTTTATGGATGCACCCTTTCCTCTCGGAGCGAAAGAAGCTTCGACGGTTGCGGGTTTCGAGGGCACTCAAAAAGATGCAGAGCGCCTATTGGGAGTACTCTATTCCCGTGGCGTTTTGGAAAGACTTAATACGTCACCTAACAGATATGTGACTGCCCCACCGCCACCCACTCCGGGAGCAGGGGTCATGATCAAGATCGACACAGGTGAAATATTAGTTCTCGCAAGCAAACCCGATTATGACCTCAATAATCTTTCTCCAAAAATTTCCCAAAAAACTTTTCAAGATATACAAAGAAGGCAAGCATGGCTTCCAAGAGCCATTCACCCCGGCTATTCTCCAGCCTCCCCTTTCAAACTAATTACTGCAATCGGTTCACTTAGGGCGACCAAGCTAACTCGGGAAACCGTAAGTGAATGCGATGGCAAATACAAAGGCATGATATGCCATATTCATCCGGGTCGACACGGAGAAATGGATCTAGTAAATGCGATTTCGCAAAGCTGCAATGTATTCTTCTATCGAGCAGGGCAAGCACTTCAGCACAAGGTTCTAATTGCCGAAGCCAAACGCTTCGGCATGCATGAACAACCCTCGATCGAACTTCCCTCCCTCCCGGATTCGCCTATTGTTCCGGATTCCGACTGGAAGATGAAGCGGATCGGAGTTAAATGGACCCTAGAAGACACCTTCAACGTCTCCATTGGCCAAGGCGGGCTACGTCAAAGTCCTCTAGCCATGGCCTGCTTCGCGGCATCCCTCGCCCGCCGCGAAACGCGAACGCGACCCACTCTACTGCATAAGAAATCTTCTCAAAGGTTCAACCATGGCGGAACCCCTATCGGTTTGTCCGACGATCATTACAAAACTCTCGTGGAGGGGATGCAAAAAGCAGCCTCAGTCGGAACTGCCCGCCGCGTAAAAGTCCCCGGAGTATCCATCGCAGGCAAAACGGGCACAGGTCAGTGGCGAAACAACAACATGAATTTGAACGTCGCTTGGTTTATCGGCTTC
>CAZXKR010000105.1:0-5699 GCA_964641305.1 uncultured Puniceicoccaceae bacterium
GATAAAACCTTGGGCCTGCACTGGAAGAGCGGTTCATTAAAGTATCGAGACTTCGAACTGCTCAGTGAGGGAGGAATAGCAAAATTGTATTCCTGCTTCGACGAAAACCTAGGGCGTCAAGTCGTATACAAGACACTGCATGAACACTTATCGGGTGATGAAACCGAAATTCAGAGATTTCTTCGCGAAGCTCGCATAACCGCAAACCTAGCACACCCCGGAACGGTTCCCGTATACGAACTGGGGCGCGACCGGGAAGGATTATTATTCTTCACAATGAAACGAGTCCGGGGGCGCGACCTGCGAGAAATTATAAAGACGCTCAAAACGAGAGACCCGCACACTCATAATGCCTTTCCGCTACATGTTTTAATCGATATCTTAATTCAAGTTTGTCAAACGCTGGCCCATACTCATTCCAGAGGCGTCATTCACCGGGATCTCAAACCGGCAAATATCCTGACAGGGGAATTCGGAGCCACTTACGTCATCGACTGGGGACTGGCAAAAGTTTGGGGTGAACCAGACTTGAAAAAGCCTGTAATGGACAAACACCAAAATCGCGAACTGACTCCCGCTGGTCGCCATTACGGAACCCCTCTTTACATGGCACCGGAACTCGCCCGAGGAGATTCCCATATCGACGCTCGAGCTGATATTTTCGGTCTGGGCAACATACTTTTCGAGATACTCACTTATCGCCAACTCCTGAACGGCCAAGACATAACTGAAATCATAGAAGAACTTCTCCACAAACCGTTTCCTTCACCTCGAGATATTGCTCCAGAAAACAACATCCCGGCAGAACTGGAAAAAATCTGCCTGAAAGCACTGGAAAAAAACCGACGAAACCGTTATCAAACTGCAGAATCAATGATGGAAGACCTGCTAAATTACTCAAAGGAAAGGAAAACCTCTATTTCCAGAGAATAAAAAGGGTGACTAGGAACTCTCTAATTCTCAACCCATGACACTTTGCTTTTATCGAGTCACTCCGGGTTAAGGAAGGGTTTGTCTATAGTTGTATTCCCTGCACAGATAGCCGAGGCAATGGTCATAGCTATGGAATTGTCCTTGGTCGAAACGAAACGATAAGTAAGGTGATTCTTCACGAACTTAGCGGCTAAAACATCCGCAAAGAGTTGAGTTTCTCCAGTCATTCGAATGGAGTCGTCCAAATTCATGTGCCGAAACATTAGGCGATCGCAAACTCCTTGGCAAAAAGGATTCCCTCGGGATTGTCCCTTTACATGCCTTTCGAACCGACTTCGTAGAGAACCACCGGCGGCCCCCACCCATACAACCTCGTCCTCTTCCCACACGGCATAGAGTCCGGGAGAGTCAGGAACTTCAGGATTGGGCCAATCGGAGAACCGGTAAAGAGGCTGCTCCAAGAGAGTTTCGGCAGCCTTTTGGATTTGTTCGGACATTGGTTCGGATTACACTAGATGATAACGATAAAAACTCGCTACCAACCTAGGCGAGCAAAAGAAAGTGCTTGTGGCAAGAACATCTCACCAATCAAAGTCTTTAACCATAGATAGCTCACGAAAAAGGCCGGCGGAAATTCTCCCGCCGGCCTTTTGCATTTAATGAAAGCTGGTGTCTAAAGCTAATCAGGAAGCAAGAGCTTCCTTGGTTGTCTTGATGACGACAGCGCCAATCCTGTAAGGATCACCATTAGAGGCTGGACGGCGGTCCTCGAGACGTCCTTTCCAACCTTCTTGAATGGTGGCCACCGGAATCCGAATGGAGGCTCCACGGTCAGAGACGCCATAGCTGAACTTATCAATCGCTTGAGTTTCGTGCAAGCCAGTCAAACGCTGGTCATTGTCTGCTCCGTAAACGCTGACGTGGCGATCAATATTCCGGCCGAAGTGTTCGCAAATCTTGGTCATGACGTCCTCTCCGCCTTGGTCGCGCATTACGCCGTTGGAGAAATTGCAGTGCATACCGGAACCATTCCAGTCGCCCTTAATCGGTTTGGGATGCAAATCAATGACGATGCCATACTTCTCGGCAGTACGCTCGAGAAGATAACGGGCGACCCAAACCTCGTCGCCGGCCTGCCCGGCTCCCTTTGCGAAGATTTGATATTCCCACTGCCCCATCATTACCTCGGCATTGATACCCTCGACGTTGATGCCCGCCTCGAGACAAAGATGCAGGTGCTCGTCAATAAGGTCGCGGCCAAAGGTGTTGGCGGCCCCAACGGAAGTGTAATACGGACCCTGAGGTCCAGGATAACCGTTCTCGGGGAAACCGAGGGGGAGATTAGTGTCGGGATCAATCAGAGTGTACTCCTGCTCGTACCCGAACCAGAAATCGTCATCGTCCTCTTCGATCGTGGCTCGTCCGTTCGATTCATGGGGCGTTCCGTCGGCATTCAGCACTTCTGTCATTACCAGCCAACCGTTGCCACCGAAACGATCAGGGTCCGGAAAAACCGCAACGGGCTGAAGGAGGCAGTCTGAATCGTCCCCGGACGCTTGTTCCGTGGAGGAACCGTCGAAGGACCATTGCTTGGCGTCTTCCAGCTTGCCGCTGAAATCGTCAACAACCATCGTTTTGCTTCGTAGACTCTGAGTCGGCTTGTATCCGTCGAGCCAAATGTATTCTAGCTTGTGTTTGCTCATTACTGATTGGAATTTTATTGTATGATACTTGAGTAGTGTTTGAGAGAGGATTTATTTAGTATGGAAAGTTTTGAAACTGAGAGATAGAGGGAATTTAGACTGCATAAAACTCAGGGTGTAATGCAAATAGTAATTTAAGCCATTTAGCAACTGGCGCGCCAAGCCCTTTTTTCAAGGAAATCTGGACTCAATTTAGCCAAGTCGTTTTATATTCTAAACCAATTTCGAACAAATGCGATGCTCCAAGAAGCTTTACCAGCTTAATTCAATTCCGGGTTCTCCGGGGCATCGGCAAGAAAACGCAACTCGTCACTTACCGAACCAACGACGTTCTTCCAGACCACCTGCTTGTCCTCTAGTTGGGCAAAAAGTTCTTTGTCGAGAGCCGAAACAATCCAAGCGTCTTCGTTCAGTTCATGCTCCAATTGGCCCGGGGACCAACCCGAGTGCCCCACGAAACAAGCAATTTTGACAGAGGGATTGTCGGCTTGCAAATTCTCGGCCTTTTCCATGTCTATTCCGAAATAAAGCTTGAAAGAGCTTGGAGAAGCGAGCCATTCCCAAGCCGCTATGATAAGTTTCTCCTTCTCTACGGGTCCTCCTTCATAAACAGGGGTGTTCCCAAAAGGTTTGCCGATGAAAGAAGAGTCGAGATCGGACAACTTGCGCCCCATGGGCCGATTCAGAATAACCCCCAAAGTACCTTGCTCCTGGGAGTGCGCCGAAAGAAAAACGATCGTCTTTACGAAATTCGGATCAAGGAGAGAAGGGTGTGACAAAATGATGGATCCGGAAAGTGTACTCTTCGGTTGATGGCGCTCGGAGAATTTCATCTAACCAAGAAATTCCTTTCCAAGAGAAAAAAAGCAAGCTTAGATTCTCTAAAACAACTCAGTACCATCAGGTGAAATCTGCAAAAGAGATTCACAATCAAAAACCCTAGCCGCAAAGCTAGCTAGTGTTATGCCGGCTAAACGTTACCCTTTGCGCTGGAGCACAACTCCGGGAGCCCAGGCGGCGCCGGCATCGATCCAATCCTTGATGACCTTTTGTTGGGCGGGGGTCAAGGGGTCTCCTTTCGGGGGCATGATGTCGTCATGGTCTTCCTCCAAAATAATGCGCTTGTACACTTGACTCTTCGCTGCATTGCCGGGAATCACGCCAGCCTCTTCGGATTCGCCTGCCTTTAAGATGTTCTCCCGAGTGTCGACGCGATAATCGCCCTTCGGCTTGCGAAGTCGCGTTCCTTTCTTGTAAGGGGCGGCATGGCAATCGATGCAACTCTCCTGCAGGATTGGCATGACGTCCTTCTTGAAATCGGGTGCGGCGTTAAGCCCGGCTGTGCATAAGCCGACGGCGAGTATACTGGTAATGGTACTTTTTATTGTCATGATATATAGATAATTTCCAAAGAGTAATGATTTAGGACAAAAGAGTTCGCGCCCCCACCCTCAAAATGAGAAAAGAAGAAGCAGAAAGACTAAGCGGCGGGAACAGCTTCGGCTTGAGGAGTTGCAATCGTATCGTCGAGGTCTGCAGCTACTTCCGCGGATTCCGAGCCATCTTCCGACACGACACCCGGATTCTCGGGTGGAGCCGTTGCCTCGGCATCACCCCATTGCTCTTCGTATAGGGCCTTGAGGTGGGTAAACACTTCAACAATTTCTTCGTCTTCCTCTATTTCGAAGAGCTTAAGAATAAGATCCTTGTTATTTCTCATCTGCATCCGCTTGCCGATGCTTTCCAGACCACGATAACTGTTTATCACCTCGCGGGCTTCTTCTTGCTTATTTAAAATGCGTTTGGCTTCTCGATAATTGATGGACATGGCGAATAATTAGATTGGGTTCGCAGTAAATATGTTCGGTTTTAATATTTCGCAAAGATCGAGGCATAGTCAAGCCACTTCCTTTTTTCGGGATAAATCAACCACCGAAGAGAGGAGATCCGGCGCGATATAAAGCCGTACCCAGCCAAATCACCAGAGCACCGTAAAAAACACCAAACGCCCTGGTTACGGGAAATATACGAGAACACTTCCCGAACTTCGACTCATACCACTCCAGCCCAAACCAAGCCACTATGTTGTAACCGCAACAATCCACCGCGATCAGCCACCATGCAATCGTCTCAAACCATTCCGAAAAATTCATTACTTAAGGAAAAGCGCCATCAGTCCGCCAACACGCCTGAAAGAAATTGAAGTGAAATGCCTTCCACCGCTTTGGACTGATGAAGAAGCTTTGGATGTTTTGCTCGAATATAATTGAGACCGTTGCGGGAATAACCAGTGAAGCATTTCTTTTGCAAGACGACTTTTCCGTCCCCCAACTGGCCCATTTCCAAAGTTGCGGCACCTTTCCGAAAATCGAGGCGAACACCTACGGGCAGATCCTCTTGCGTTTCCTCTTCGACACGCTCGTAGTCCAACTTCGTCACCGGAAACTGCAAGCGCAACAGATTTCCCTCGTGAACAAGAAAGTCATAATCGTCCTCGAGAGTCTTCTCCAGCAAATCGATACTTTCGCGACTGAAGGAACTCTTGACGGCATCCGCCTGTTCTTTACGAAATTCCGGTAACTTTGCCACGAACTGGCGGCGAAAAACTTCGTTCGCCAATCGAATGAATTTGGTGAAATGAGAAATGCGCATGGTCTGTGCACCGCACAAACGCTTGTCCTCGTCGAGATAGAAACCGATGTTCTCAAGCTTCACGTCGTCCAGCAAGGCCCGTAAGAGTTTCTTCTCGGGCTTGCCGAACACCATTTCGGGACCGTTGCCATCCTTCATCTTTTGCAACGCCTCGTCGCAACCGGCTCGGCTGTACTCGCTTATCCAATTGTTGAAGAAAAACGCACGACCCCCAGCAAGAACCGATTCAAGTTGCGCCACCTGTTGCTCGCTCAATTGCTCGTCCGTAGCGACGTCATCCGAACGATCGTCAAATCCGGCCTTGATCGCTCCGTAAATGCCTTCGTATTTGAGGGTAACCAACAAGGTGTCATCATTCTTTTCATAACGATAAGCCAGTTCCTGACTCTCAAATTCCATGCAGGAGCTAAA
>CAZXKR010000106.1:0-1682 GCA_964641305.1 uncultured Puniceicoccaceae bacterium
AAAGAAGACACTCCCATGATGAAGCAGTACCGGGAGGCTCGGGCGAGCCTGACTCCGGAGACTTTGCTTCTCTTCCGATTGGGAGACTTTTACGAGATGTTCGAGGAGGATGCGGAAAGGGGGGCGCCCCTGCTTGGCATCACCCTGACCAAGAGGCACGATATGGCGATGGCAGGCATCCCGTTTCATGCGGCGGAGGGTTACCTCGCTAAATTGCTCGCTAGCGGTCACAAGGTGGCTATATGCGAGCAATTGGAGGCGCCCAAGGCGGGTAAACTGGTTAAGCGTGGCATTACTCGCATCTTGACTCCGGGAACGGTGCTGGAGGAACGCCAATTGGAAGCAGGCCAAAACAATTTTATTTTGGCTTTGGATTGCGACAATAAAGGAGCTCAAGCAGCTTGGCTCGATCTTTCCACCGGAAAGTTCGTTCTCGCTTCCGTGGAAGACCCGAATGATCTGCTGGCCGCGTTCGCTTCCATCGGTCCCCACGAATACTTGGTGCCCGAGGGGTTGGCCGAGCGGGCGAAGCGATACCCCCATCTCGTCACCTTTCTGGATGAGTCCGAAAACTTGCTTGGCGAGGTTACGCGAACGGATCGTCCCGACTATGATTTCGATCAACGTTCGGGTGCTCGCGAGGTCATGGAGAACCTCGGGGTGATGAATCTGGAAGGATTTGGAATCGGACTGAATCATGCCGGACTCGGTCCTGCCGGAGCCTTGCTCATTTATGCAAACGACGTGCTGCGGGGTAAGCCGGGCAACCTGCGCAGGGTGGAGGAATATCGGAGCGGGGCCGCGCTTTTGGTGGATCCAGCGACCCAGAGGAATTTGGAGGTGTTTCGCACTTCCTCCAACTCTCGAAAGGGTTCTTTGCTTGATGCGATGGACGAAACCGTTACGGCTGCCGGTGCTCGCTTGCTGGAGCGTTATCTTGGGCAACCCGAACTGGATCTCGCTGAAATCAGTCGTCGCCAAAAGTGCGTGGGAGAGTTTGCGGAAGCTCCCGGTTTGGCCGACAAAGTTCGAGATGCTCTGCGTGGCGGAAACGACGTCGAGCGCATCCTTGGCCGTTTGCGAAACCGTTTGGCCCGCCCTCGTGAGCTTGGTGGGCTTCGGGCAACCTTGAGAAACCTGCCTGTCTTGGCCAATTTGTTGCGGGAGGCGTCAGAGAGGCATCCATGTGTCGGCAAACTTGGGCAAGACCTTTGCACCTTCGACGACCTCTGCGCATTGTTGAACGAGGCGCTCGAGGAGGAATTGCCTGCCGACATCAAAGTAGATGTGAAGTCGGATGGCGGCCGGGTCATTCGTCCCGGTTTTAACGAGGACTTTGATCGGTTGCGTGAGCTGGGCTCCGGCGGTAAGAAATGGATTCTCGATCTCGAAACCTCCGAGAGAGAGAAGACGGGCATCGGAAACCTGAAGGTGAAATACAATGGCGCATTCGGTTATTTCATCGAGGTGACCAAGGCGAATATCTCACTTGTGCCTGAGCATTACGTTCGGAAGCAAACCATGACTAATGCCGAGCGCTATTATACGGAAGAGCTGAGGCAGAAGGAAAAGGAAATCGTAAACGCCGAGGAACGAACTGTGGCTCGAGAGGAAGAATTGTTTCGCGAGGTCTTGGATTCTGCCTTGAGCGAAGCCGATGCCCTCACCGAGATGGCTTCCGT
>CAZXKR010000106.1:1782-3315 GCA_964641305.1 uncultured Puniceicoccaceae bacterium
AAGTCGACTTTCATAAGACAGGTGGCTCTGATCGCTCTTTTGGCTCACGTCGGTTCTTGGGTGCCTGCCCGAGCCTGTCGTCTGGGTCTGGTCGACCGGATCTTTTCGCGAGTAGGCGCCGGGGATGAGCTTGCCCGCGGTAATTCCACTTTTATGGTCGAGATGAACGAGACGGCCAATATCATCAATAACTGTACGGATAGGAGCTTGATCGTTCTGGACGAGATAGGTCGTGGAACCAGCACCTACGATGGGCTCAGCATTGCTTGGGCGGTAGTGGAGCATCTTCACGGGAAGCTGTCCGCCGGTCCCAAAACACTTTTTGCGACGCACTATCATGAACTGACTCGACTTTCCGAAAGCTTGCCAAGACTGCTGAATTACTCGGTGGCAGTGAAGGAATGGAACGATGAGATTGTATTTGTCCGTCAAGTGACACCCGGTGCATCGGAACGTTCATTCGGCATTCAAGTGGCTCGTCTCGCCGGCTTGCCCGATGGGGTCGTCAACCGAGCCAAGACAATTCTTCAGGGTTTGGAAGTGGGGGATGCCGAGGCGGCGAAAGCCGATTTAGAGGAAATCCCGATTGCCGAACCGGTACCTGAATCATCCGAAACCCAAGTGGCGGATGAAAACCAGCCTTCGAATGAAAGTGAGCTCAGCGTGGATCCGGACATTTCTCATGACGAGAAAGTGGATCCCAATGAAAACGTTCAGCTTGAGCTGTTCTAAATCGAATGAGTGTTCGGACACTTGCCTTCGATGAAGCGGGTTCTCAAGGTGCTCCACCCATAGTCTTTCTTCATGGATTGCTCGGCTCTCGCCGAAATTGGAGGTCCGTAGCCAAGGATATGTCCAATTCGCATCGAGTGTTCTCGCTCGATCTACGCAACCACGGGGATTCCTTTCATGATGAAGGTAGCACCATCTCTTCCATGGTCGACGACTTGCGGGTTTGGACCGACGACCAAGGCCTAGACTCTTTCGTTTTGTGTGGGCACAGCCTTGGCGGCAAGGTTGCGATGAAGTTCGCCTGTCTTCATGGCGACCGAGTTCAGCGTCTCGTGGTTGTCGACATTGCTCCCCGTGACTATCCGCCTGAGCATCACCTGCCGACCTTCGATGGCTTGCTTGCTCTCAATCTCCACACGCTTTCCTCTCACAAGGATGCGGACGTGCAACTGACCGAAGCGTTTCCGGACTGGGCATTTCGTAAATTCCTTCTCACCAACCTTGCCAAGGAATCGGGAATATTTCGCTGGAAACCGAATCTTTGCTCATTACGATCTAGTTTACTTGATCTTTCGAGGACCCCGTTGTCATCGCAAGAATCCTACGGTGGCGTCGTGACTTTCGTGAACGGAGGCAAATCTTCTTACGTCCGCCTTGAGGATGAGGATGCAATCATTCGTCATTTCCCGAAGGCTCGAATTAAGGTTTTGCCTGAGGCAGGACATTTCGTTCATGCCGAGGACAAGGCGGGTTTCTTGTCTGCTTTGCGAAAAGCCTAGTTTCAGACCTTGTCCGGTTTCT
>CAZXKR010000106.1:3415-5686 GCA_964641305.1 uncultured Puniceicoccaceae bacterium
TCGGTGATTCGTGCGCCTTGGGAAGCTTCGAACCGGTGAATTTGAGGGTCGTTCCCAAATTGTTTTCTGAAAGTGGCGGCTACCCCATTAGCTTCGGTTTGTGAAAATTCGTGTTCAGTCCACGCGAGCACCGCACCTCCGAAACCTCCTCCGGTAAGACGTGCTCCGAGGACGCTCGGATGCCCACCCAGGTCGTTAACGAGGAAATCGAGTTCGGGGCAACTGTTTTCAAATAGATCGCGTGAACTGGCATGCGAGGCGAAGAGAAGTTGCCCGATTTCCTTTGGTGGCGCTCCATCCAAGAGAAGATCAATCGCTAAATTCACCCGGGCATTTTCCTCTACGACGTGTAAGGCTCTTTTTGATAGAGGTTCGGGTAGGTCTGTCGAAGTAAGCAATCCTTCGGATGCTGCGGCAAGGCAGGGAAGGGCAGGTTCGCCCTTCTTAAGCAGTTTCAGCGCTTGCGAGCACTCGGAGTGCCTAGTGGAGTAGAGAGAGTCGACAAGGTCGTGCTTGATCCCCGTGTCGAAAATCCACAGACAGGTATTTTGGGGTAAGGGTACAGTGGAGAAGTTTTCCTTCTCGCAGTCGATGAGAACTAGGTGGTCTTTCTGGCCATAGGCGGAGACCCCTTGATCGAGAATCCCGCAGGGTAGTCCGACGAATTCATTTTCCGCCCGGCGGCATAGGCGAGCAAGGTCGCTTTTGCATAACTCATGCCCGCCGAGTTGAAGGAGGGCGAGGGCACTGGCCAGTTCTACGGCGGCACTGGAACTGAGTCCTGCCGCGAGGGGCAGGTTTGTCGTAAGGATTAACTCAAAGCCCGAGGATGGGGCAAGTCCAGCTTCCTTTAAGGCCCAAAGCACGCCGAGCGGATAGTTAGCCCAAGACTCCGACCCTTTGCGGGGAGAAAAATCTCTAAGGGTGGTCTCGACTACGTCGTTCTCGAAGCTCTCGCTGAAGAGTCTAATCGCTTGCTCTTTTCGAGGTCTAACAAGTGCGCAAACTATTCCGTTAATTGCGGCGCCAAGCACTTTACCGCCATTGTAGTCGATATGGTTGCCTAAAAATTCGATCCGACCAGGTGCTTCGGCGCAGCGGAAATCCTGCATGTACTCTCTATATGCTCGAAGGGATAGAGCCTTGTTGCCTTCCTCGATCATCTTGCAAAAAAAAACCTGCGGCGAACCGCAGGTTTTTATAAAGATAGGCGGAAAAAAGTCTCAGAGAGAAGCTTTCAGCTTTGAGCCGGGCTTGAACTTCACTGATTTGGATGCCTTGATCTTAATCTTTGCACCGGTTTGGGGATTGATACCGTCACGGGCAGCTCTCTTTACGACCGAGAACGTACCAAATCCAATGATTTGAACATTCTCTTTTTTTACGGCTTTAGTGATGCTGTCGATCACGGCATTGAGAGCGGCGTCAGCTGATGCACGAGAGGCATCACTTCCGAGGTTTTTTTGTACGGCGTCAATCAGTTGTCCTTTATTCATTTACGATTCCTTTTGTTTTGAAGGTTGGTTGAGATTTTTTAAGCCAGTAGTTTGGGGAGCCTCCATGCCTCTTTTTTTTTTGCGTTTCGTCAACCCCTTTTTGCTCTAGACTTGATTTTTTCTGGCTTTTTGCTCCTCCTCGACCCCGAAAGTCGCTTGTTCAGAGGGCTTCAGATCACCACGGGAACCACAGGTCACAGTTTCCAGAAGTCCTTGAAGAGCTTCAGCTTTCGTAATGTTTAGCTCAGTCGAAAGCTGTCCTGCCCGCTTGAACAATTGAGCTGCCATCCGCAAAGCCTGTTTTTTTTCGGCTCCGAGGCTTAAAAAGATCCCTGCAATATCGCTGATTTCGTTATTTTCGTTCATTTAATGAAGATTTGGGGCTCCTTCGAAGGCAAAAAGGACAGTCCCGAGGCTCTTATTTCGGGTAAAAGATTGCGACGAACCAAGGCCATTCCCAATCCGGGAATCTCAGGTTTGCATTTAAAGTAGCTTTTTAATTCGCCGACTTTCTTGTCTCCTAGGAAAAGGTCGGCGGGTAAGGTTTCAGGGGATTCTTCTTTTGTGGTTGTCGGCAACAGGACGCGTTGCACTTGCCCCATGGAGTGAATTCTCGCCATCACTTCTTGTCCGAGGTAGCAACCTTTGTCGAAGTCAACGGCTCCATCCTCCAGCCCGCATTCCTGAGGAAGTTCAGTTGGGCCCATTTCAATGGGAATTGCAGGCATGCCCGATTCGATCCGAGCTAGAGCGAGAGAATTGGCGTCCACCATTG
>CAZXKR010000107.1:0-3046 GCA_964641305.1 uncultured Puniceicoccaceae bacterium
AGATGCCCCAAGCAACCACAAGCATTTGGAGCAAACCAAAGCCGCCGTACTGGACAAGAACTGGCACTGGTTCAACCGCTATCGCGCAACCGATGGCAACGACGTCTGGGGCGGTCGCTCCGGTCTGCGCTTCGTGGATAACCAATCCAACAAGGACGCCCTCTTTCACGAACTCAGCATGATCGACGCGATGACGGCTAGTCGCGACAAGGTGGTGCACGCCGCAGCCAAGGGTAAAACCATCGTGGCAGACGACTCCAAGGTGCCACCACCAATCGTAGTGAAATCCAACATTGGCGGAAAATCGCGTAGCAGCAATGCGGGCAAAGAAGGCAGTGCGAAATATGCCTCGCCTCAAGAAACGCTCGAGCAACTCGAATTGGCCGAAGGGCTTGAAGCCAATGTCTTCGCCTCCGAAGAAATGTTTCCAGAAGCCATCAATCCGGTACAACTCGGCGTAGGCCCCAAGGGACGCCTCTGGGTCGCTTCCTGGCGCACTTACCCGAAATGGGAACCCCTAAAGGAAATGGGTGACACCATTTCGATTCTTCCCGATGAGAATCGCGACGGTGTAGCGGACAAGTCCATCGTATTCGCCAAGGTGCACAATCCCACCGGTTTCACATTCTGGAACGGTGGCGTCATCGTAGCCTCCGCCCCAGATCTTATTTTCCTCAAGGACACCGACGGAGACGACAAGGCGGATGTTCGCATTCGCATCATGCACGGCATCGACTCCGCAGACACCCACCACGCCGCCAACAACCTGACTTTTGGCCCTGGCGGCTATGTTTACTACCAACGAGGCGTGTTTCACGTCTCCAATGTGGAAACTCCCTGGAAAGGGCCGCAGCAGCATGGCAACAGTGCCATGTACCGCTTCAACCCGCGGACTTATGAATATGCCTTCCACGCTAACAATAGCCCCAATCCACATGGCATCAGCTTCAATCATTGGGGATATCATTTCGCCACAGATGGAACAGGTGGTCGAGCCTACCAAGTTCGCCCCGACGGCAAAGGTGGGTTCAAGATGCAGAGCTTGCTCAACAAAACGGTGCGTCCCGTACCAGCCAGCGGCATTCTGTCAAGCGACCACTTCCCGAAGCGCAACAACGGAAACTTTCTCATCTGTAATTCCATCGGTTTCCTAGGTATCAAGCAGTATACACTCGCAACGGACGATGCAGGTAACGTAAAGGGCACCCAAATCGAGGATCTCCTGGTTTCCAAAAAGGATCGTAACTTCCGTCCCACCGATTTCGAGATAGGCGACGACGGTGCACTCTACGTAGCGGATTGGCAAAATGTCATCATCGGTCACATGCAGCACAACGTGCGTGACCCCAACCGCAACAAGACGCACGGACGCATTTTTCGCATCAAAGTAAAGGACCGCCCCTTGATGAAACACGTAAAGGTGGTCGGGCAACCGCTTCCAGTGGTACTCGACCTGCTCAAGCACAATACCTACAACATACGCCTGCGGGCACGATTCGAATTGAGCAGTCGCGACACGAACGACGTCATCAAGGCCACCAAGGCCTGGCTGAAGAAAAACGAGGAGCCCGCCGCCCAGCTCGAAGGGCTTTGGGTGCATCAACAGCACAATGTCGTGAACAAGGAACTCCTCCAGTCGCTCCTCAACTCTTCTGAACGCAATGCTCAAATCGCAGCCAAGACGGTGGAACAATTCTGGAGTGATCGTCTTTAATTTAAGGATAATTTACTCATTTCGAGATATTAGTCTTATAAGGGGATAACCTAAACAAGAACCGTGTTCGGCATGGTTTCGTTAAATGTGCTGAAAAGGCATCTCACTCGAATTATGATTAATAAACATCCATCCTTGGCAATAATAGTCACAGTGATATGGACCATGGGGACTGCGAATGACTACTTGCTAGCCAAAAACGAAGACATCGTCGCCGAAGGGGCCAAGCCAGTCAAACTGGCGGGAGGATTCAAGTTCACTGAAGGGCCTGCGGTTGCTCCCAACGGAGACGTTTACTTCACCGACATACCCAACAGCCGTGTACACAAATGGGATGTTAAGACGAAGAAGGTGTCTCTTTTCATGGAAAAGTCAGGAGGAGCCAACGGCCTCTTTTTTTCCAAGGAGGGTGATCTTTTTGCCTGCCAAGGTGAATCCAAGCGAGTCACCTCTTTCTATCTTGAGGACGGAGGGGAAAAGGAATTGCTGGCCGACCAGTTCGACGGTCGCCCCTTCAACAAGCCAAACGACCTTTGGATACATCCCAACAACGGCGTTTTCTTCACCGATCCCAACTATGGGAAACAGGACCTCTCCCAAGACGGTGAATACCTTTATTTCATCACGCCTTATAGGGATCAGATCTTTCGAGTGGACAAGGACTTGAAGCGCCCCAACGGCGTGGTCGGAACCCCTGACGGCAAAACCCTGTACGTGGCCGACCCCGGACAGGGGAAAACCTTTCGCTACACTGTGGAGGAAGGCGAAGAAGGAACCTTGTCGGACAAGAAACTGTTCGCGAAGTCAGGTTCCGACGGCATGACTTTGGACAACAAGGGGAACCTCTACCTCACCTCTGGTGCCGTCTTGGTCTACGACCCAACGGGCAAAAAAATCGCTGAGATCGAGTTCCCTGAAAAACCATCTAATGTTTGCTTTGGTGGGAAGGGTGGGAAAACCCTCTTCGTGACCGCCAGAACGGGATTCTATTCTCTCGACATGAAAGTTGCTGGTGCCGGATTCGTTGATACCGCTGCCGCCATTAAGGGCGATGAATTCAAAATCGTCATTTCATGCATCAAGGAAAAGCTGATGTACGACATCAAGGAGTTTACCACTCGATCCGGTCAAAAAGTAACAGTACACTTTAAAAATAGTGATTTTCCACCTCACAATCTTCTTTTCGTCAAACCCGGCGCAGCCGATGAAGTGGCAAGTCAGGCTATAGCTTTAGGAGCTGAAGGCTTCGCCAAGCAATTTCGACCCGACTCCGACAAAATATTATGGGGGTCCACCATGCTCGACCATGGGCAAGAAGCCACCATCAACTTC
>CAZXKR010000107.1:3146-5681 GCA_964641305.1 uncultured Puniceicoccaceae bacterium
CGGCAATAAAGCCTGCCGTTTGCGTATGAGGGAGGAGTCCAACCGTCCTTTCCGCCGAGCACTTGAAAACGAGCCTTTTCCATATAGCCGGCAGGATTGGCTTCGGCTAGGGCAAGTTCTCCCGAATCGCTCAGAATTACAAGAGTGTCGCCCACGAGAATGACGGACCCCAAACCAAAACCCTTTTGTTCCCATCGAGTCGAACCTTTCCGAATATCCAGACAGCACAAGGTTGCGTATTTAGCCCTCGCTCCGGTCTGCCCATGGATTCCATAGGCGTAATTATCTTTTTTTACCAAGCTGGCCATTTGGCTGGAAAAGGATTCGGTTTCCCATATCGCCTTAGCGGTTCGCCCGCTTACGTCTACCAATGCCGAGCCCTTGCCGTATGCAGAAGAGATCAGAATTGAATTACCCGTATCCAACGGTTGAGCCACGTTGATGCCATATCGAGTCTTATGCTGAAAGCGATGAAGTGGTTTGCCGTCGGCCAACAAAAATGTGCAGAGTCCAGAACGGTTGAACACTAATATTTCCGTTGGCTTGTTTGCTCGAAGCATAGGTGAGGCATAGCCCGCTTCATCAGTCCCGCCTCTCCAAACCAAGTCTCCGGTCTTCGCATTCATGGCAACAAGAGCGCCATCTTTAGATCCCGTATCGACGATCACCTTGCCATCAGCAACCAAAGGCGATCCTGAAAACCCCCAAGTAGGCCGCCGACCATTAAAGTCTTCTATTAAATCCTTACTCCACAAGACCTTGCCAGTCTTGGCCTCGAACGCAAAAAATGCTCCTTCGTGACTGGCCAGATAGAGAATGCCATCGGCAACAGCAGGTGTTGCACGAGAACCGCCGTCAAAATACTTAGGTGCCTTTTCACACGGAAAAGAATGAGTCCATTTCTTTTCACCCGAGTTCGCATCAAGACAGAATATGGTGTTTTTTCCATTGGCGTTTCCAACCGTGTAGGCCAACCCGGCAACCTCGACAACGGAGGAGTATCCAGCTCCGACCTTCGCCTTCCAAAGAGGCTTAGGCTCATCGTCTCCCCATGCTAAGCGAAGCCCTTTCTCGGTAGACGCACCATCTCTTCGGGCTCCACCAAAGCCTGACCAATCATCCGCCATGCACGGGAATAAGATGAGCGAAAATGATGCAACGAGGAAAAAAACTCTACAGTTCATGAGCCATTACTTTCTCTAAAGTGAAATATCGTCAACGCCTAACAATTCTTCAAAATCCCTTCCAAGCGAAGGGCAATTGAAGCGAACCCTTACTATTCAAAGCAATGGAATTTTTAAAGGCGACGATACACAGGGCGACCATCCACCGCCATGGCAATTTCCAATCCATCGGCATAATGCCCGCTCAAATTCGGCAGCAAGGCTTGGGATCCCTCTTTTTGAGCTGAAAGCGAAACTACGACAAAGTCGGTTCCCTCTGGCAGTTCAATCTCACTTTCGACACGCTCCCAAGTTTTGGGATTCAAATCACTATTCAAGCTCGCCTCTTCCCTGCGGGTCGCCACGCTGACCTGTCCTTCTCGATTGATCGTATGGAGGCTAAGGGCAAAAGCCGTGCTTCCATCTGCGATTCCAACTCCCTGATTGAAGCATACCGATGATTTTACGACAGCCTTGCCATTCGCAAGATTTGCCCCAAATGAGCGAACATCGAGTACACTGACAAGTTCGGATGCCTCAGCTCTTTTAGAAAACACATCCACTTCCATTCGTGAAAAGCGAAGCATATTGCCACCTTGAAAAGGTTGCACACCGAATTCTTCACCAACTCTCAAGGCATCCTCGGTCCGCCATGCGCTAACATTTTCCTTAACTTCAACATAACCACCTTCGCCAAAACCTTGTCCGCTCTCCAAAATCTCAAGACCATAGGCTGCATCAAGTAGAGCTTCTCGATCCTGTCGGGCCAAGCTCACAGTCGAAGACGGCTTGATGGACGAGACAAGCATTTTGCTAGTTTCTGAACCAAATACAATCGTGTTGGGTTCCTTGGCAACAACGAGGCCGTCCATGTTCAAATCGGATTGTCGCTCCTCAGAGGAGTTGTTCGTCCCAAGAATAACACCATCATTCGACAACGGTCGAGATGCTATTTTATGTTCGGCATCCACAACAGGGACACCTTGATCGATAACCCACCAACCAATCAGAGCCGCGACGAAACATGCGGCAAGAGCCATTGCGGGACGCAACCACGAAGAGAAATCGATTAATGGGGTAACGCGCAAAGTGTTTACATCAGACTCAACTCCTGCAAATTCCCAATGTAGCATCGATTCCAAAGCTACGAGATCTGTGTAACGCTTACGAGCCTCCGGATTGTCCCGAATTACTTTCTCAAGGATTTCCTTATCTGCTTGAGACAACGACTCGTCGAACAGTTGGATGATCAAACGATCCAAATCTTGAAAAGCATTAGAGGTATTTGACATAAATTATACTATAAGGGTTCTCCGAACATAGTGTCCTTCACTATATAATTAGCCAAAAGTCGCCAAATCTTGCATTTTTT
>CAZXKR010000108.1:0-5673 GCA_964641305.1 uncultured Puniceicoccaceae bacterium
GGCAGAGGAATCGGCCACGGAGGAAGCGAGCGGATCGGGCCTGCCCTCCCCTTCCGTCAGGACAATGCGCCGCCCGGCCTGATGGGTCCCGAAATCCTCCACGCTCCCGTCAGGCCAACGAACCTGCAATTGCGCGTTTTCGGATTGTCCCATCCCGAAAACCTGCTCGAGTGAAAACTGCCCGGTATAGGCATGTCCCGCCCCGACAAGGCGGTTTTGCGTATGCTCGTCCGTCCGGGCGCTTATGACCGAGCCCACCCCGTCCCGGTTATTCTTCGTACCCACTAGTCTGACCGCCAGCCAGTTGCTCTCCCGGTTCCAATCGTTCCGGTAATGGTATGCAGGCGCGTTGTAATTGTTAACGACCAGATCGACGTCTCCATCATGGTCAAAATCGGAGGCCGCAAAGCCCCGGGCATCAGCCGTGCCGTCAAGCCCGAGGGCGACACCCATTTCCATAAATTGACCGTTGCCCAGGTTACGGAAGAAATGGTTGTGTTCCCGCCCGTTCCAAGAGTTCTCGGCCACGAAGTCATCGGTGTAGATCCAGTTCTCGATTTTGCGCTTCCTCGAGTCCAGCCCGATCCGGGCGAAGTCGAGACAGAGGTCGTGCTTGCGCTTTCCGCTGATCCAGCCATTCACCGCATAGAGGTCGAGCCAACCGTCATTGTCCAAGTCGAGAAATCCACTCCCCCAGTACCATCCGTTCAGGCGGGTTCCGGATTGCTCGCTTTGATCGGCAAAGGACCCGTCGCCCTGGTTGCGCAAGAGATAATTTCCGGCCAAGGCGCGCTGGCCCACGCGCGCCCAGTCGTCCCCGAGATGACGACGGAGATCGAGAAAGGTACCTTGCAAACTTGCCCGGCGCTCGCTCTGCACGAGGTTCATGACGTAACCCCGGACGTTGAGGTCCTGGGAGAACCAGCGCTGGTTGGAACGGATGCTCGAGACGTACAGGTCGAGCATGCCATCGTTATCGTAATCTCCCATCGCGGCGCTCATCCCGGCGGAAACTGCAAGGGCGCCCGCTTCCTTCGCAACGTCCTCGAAGGTACCGTCCCCCCGGTTGCGCAAGAGCGCGTTGCGCCCAAAGTCATTGGCCAGGTAGATGTCCTGGTCCCCGTCTCCATCGTAATCGCCCGCGGCGATGCCAAGGGTCAGCCCGGGATCGTCCGCCCCGGAGGAAACGCTCGCGTCCAGAAAGGTCAGGTCGCCCTTGCCCAGATAGAGCCGGTTGGGCTCGCCGTTGCGCGTATAGTGAATCATGCGGGGAACTTCCTTTCGCGAGTCAAGAAAGCGCCCGACGTACAGATCGAGCAGGCCGTCCCCGTTCGCATCCAGCGCGCAAAGGCAACTGGTCAGATCATCCTCGGCCAGTCCTGAACCCGCGGTCACCTCGACAAAGGAATTTCCGTCATTTCGAAAAAGCCGGTTGGGACCGAAAAATACGCCCGCGTACAAGTCCGCATCCCCGTCGTTGTCCAAATCAACAAGCAGAGTCGCAGTGGCCTGCCGTATCCCGGACAAGCCCCACTCCTCCGTAGCCTTGCGGAATGAGCCATCCCGTTCGTTTATGTACAGTTCCAGTTCCCCGCCCCCGCAAAACACAAGATCGTCCCACCCATCCCCATTGACGTCACTGGCCGAGACTCCCCCGATTGCATGCCGGCTGGTCTGGAACTTGAGCCCGCTCGGTGGCAACAGGCGCGCATCGGGATGTCCGAAATAATCGATGCCCGCCTTCTTTGCGCTTTCCCGGAACAAGGATCCGGGCCCGGCGCTCAAGTGGGCCCGGGAAAGCGTGGCCGAGAGAACAAGGTAGCGCTCCGCGCTCTTTGCGAATAGCCCCCGAAACGTTCCGCGCTCATTGACCCGTTCCCCGGTCCGACTGCGCCCATGAATCTCGAATCGAAAATCCGCATCCACCGTCCCGTTTCGATCGATGGATCGAATCTCGTATAACTTGAAGATCCAGGAATCCACCGTGGAATATTTCTCACGCCATTCCCCGAACCGGGATGCGATGGCCCCCGGCGTTTCCATGATCGCTCCCCCCGCGCTCCATTCGCCCACGAGCAAGCCGTAAGGATCGGCATCGGGCCGAGGACGTTCACCGAGTTGCCAACCGGTAAAGTCAGGATGCAAGACTTCGGGCCAAGTGGCATTCTCCTCCTCCATGTGATGCCCGAGGTCATGCAGGGTGTCATTGATGGCAATGCCTGCCGCGTTATATTCCCGCTCACCGATGCCCTCGGCCAATTCGGAAGCCGTGGAAGATACGACCAATCCGAGGAAGAACAACGGAACGAGCAAGCGAATTGCGTTTTTGGAAATCACTTTCATTTTGTAGTAAGGGAAAGTTCCTTTCCTCGAAGGGGAGGTTCCTTCCCGGGGGTTTTCAAGTCATCCGGCTGAGACGGTTTCACGAGACCGGTAAAATACACGATGGCTGGAAGCATGATCAAATCGGCCAGTACCGCTGCGCCTGCGGCCAGAGCCAACAAGCCACCAAGTACGCGGTTTGGGAGAAAGTCGCTGGCCAGGAGCACACCGAAGCACCCGGCCAGAGCCACGGATGTCCACACCACGCCCGATCCTGCGCACGCCAGGGCGGCGCCCATGGGATCAGGGGACGCCCGGTTTGCCCGCATCTCGCTAAGGACGTGAATGGTATCGTCCACCGCCAAGCCGAACACGACCGTGATTGCCAAGGCCGAGGTGTAGCGCAATTCGATACCCGCAAACCCCATCACCCCGACCACCACGACCAGGGGGAACAAGTTGGGCAACAGTCCGCCCAGGGCCAGCCTCGGGCTGCGCAGAGCAACGGCAAGTACCAACAGTACCAGGGCGAGACCGACCCAGAAGCTGTGCAGGAAATGTTCGACAAGCTGGTGGTTGACCTGTTGCCCGAGGTATCCCTGGCCGGTAAGTACGGGCGGATTTTCGGTCCCCAGCCGGGTGGCATATTTTTCGCGGATGGTTTCAAACAGGGCCATGGCATCAGAGGTATCGATATTGGCCATGCGGAGGCTCAGGCGCATGACGTGATCCTGTTCGTCCACCCAGTGACGGACCTGTTCCGGAACAAGCAAGAGAGCGGAGGGCATAAGCATGAGCGCATCCTCGGCCGGTACGTTTTCGAGCAAGGGGTGCAATTGTCTGAGCAGATCGGTAGGCGAGGAGACGGAAAGGATGCCGGGCAACTCGCGCAGGTCGGCAGCAAGGGCTTCCACCTGACTCATCCGCTCGGGAGCATAGGCGGAGAGGGAAGGCCCGGTTGGCGGAGGGACGAGCAGGTCGAGCGGGATGGCGCCACCGAGCCTTTTCTCCAGCAGGTCATTGGCTTGCCTGACAGGGTGATCGGATGAGAGATCGGCAAGCAGGGGGGAATTCACACGGACGCGCATCGCGCCGATGACAAACAGCATGCTCAAGCCCGCAAAGGCGATAAGCAAAGGGACGGAATGCCGGCGCGTCCATTCGCTCAAGGAAAACCAGGGGTCGGATGGAGCCTGGCTCTTGGCCGGTTGACGAAACCGGGACAAGGTTGGCGGAACAAGCAACAGGGTTACGCCCCATGCCGAGAGGGAACCCAGACCCACGGCCAGTCCGAAGTTCGCAACCAACGGGATTCCCGTCAGGGACAACCCGGCGAAGACCAAGGCGGTGGTCAGGCTGGTTATTCCACAGGGCCCGGCCTTTTCCACGAGCGCTTCACGGGCGGCAACGGAGGGAACCGTGCCCGCCCCGGTTTTTTTCCGGTGGCAAGCAAGCAAATGCACGGCGTGGGATACCGCCATCAAGCCTACTAGGAGGAAGAGTGCGGGAGCGAAGACGTTCGGTTCCAAACCGGTGAGAGCCATGAGGCCCCGTGTCCAAATCACCGCCAAGCCCGCTCCCAGCAATGGTCCGAGCACACCGACCCAGCTCCGAAAGATCATTGCCAGAAGAACCACCGCAACCGCTAGGGCCCAGGGTAGCAACCGGCGGGTTTCCGATGCGACGTGCTCGGCTAGGTAAACCCGGTGAACCGGGTAACCGGCCAACTGAGCTTGAAAGAGTCCGCTTGATTCCACGGCAATCTTTTCCCGTTCCAAACCACGAACGATGCGCGACCGGTCGGAGGAACCCAGGTTTTTTTCGCGCACGGTCAAGGCCACCACCGCGAGTCGCCTATCAGCTGAAAGGATGGAATTTACGAAGGGGGGCTTGGTGAGCTTGTCCATTGCATCCTCCAGTCTCCCGGGCGCCCCGGGTTCGAATGCCCGCTCCAGGCGAACCTCCCCGTCGGCCATTCGCAAGGGCACCTGTACGTTGCTCGGGGATACCACCCGTTCGGTCTCGGGCCAAGCTTCCAGCCTGTTGGTCAAGGAATCGATTGCGCTCATTTCGGCCGGGCCAATGGGCTTGGAAGATTCCAGTAACACCAGGGCCGTCCGGTCGTCCCGGCCAAAGCTTTCGCGGTAGCCTTCATAGGCGTTCCATTCCGGTGTGTCTCGGGGGAAGAAATCCTCCATTTCATAATGCGATCCCAAGTCCCGCCCCGCCCATGCAAGCAGGGCGGTCACCCCGATCAATGCAAGCAGAGACCAACCCGGTTTGCTCGCAAGCGCGCCGAACGGATTATCGGATTTCCCCGATCCGGTTGCCGAATTCTTGCCCCCGGAAGTATCTTCAGATTCGGGCTGCTTCAAAATAAAACACCTGGTTATCGAGGGTGGATCGGGGATCGTCCCCGAAGGATACGAGAAAATGCCGGCCGGCAAAGTTCATCGTGCGAAAACCCGCCAATGCTTCCCGCAGGGTATCGCGCCTGTCCAGACCGAGGGCCGCATGATGATAGCCCTGCCCTGCAAACCCGGATTGCGCATCCCTGATCAAGGAGGCGAGTATATCGGGATCGTTTTCCCGGCAAACTGCGCAGTGCAGGTAGAGGGTACGTTGCAAGGCGCCCGGCGCGGGCAGTTCGATCCCGCCGCGCAACCGGTTGAATGCATTGAGCCAAGGCCTTAACCACTTCAGCCCGCCCCCATAGCCCCGGACGAGGATTTTCTTGTAGTCACCTTGATCCCATGCGCCTAGCAACCCGACCAATTCATCCCCCGCCCAGGCCAGGAAAAAATTTTCCAGTTTCACGTCGCGGTAATAAGCGCTCGTGTCCAGTTCGTCGAAACGATAGGCAGGGAAAAACTGTTTGCGTGGAGCCTCGCGATCGAAGAATTCCTGCATTGAGGGGATGTCCCGTGGCGTGGCCCGGCGCACTTTAAACCGCGGGGATGGCGATGGAGAGTGACGCAAACCGATGAGATGATACTCGTATTCCCCACAAGGAAAATACCCGGGTAGCCCACAGCGGCGACTGGTCAGGAGATCGAGCGCTTTTTCGTTTTCGCTCAGCACGAGGGTCTGAGCAAATTCGCCGTTTCTCAATACCTCATTGCGCAGGAACTGGAAACCCCTCGCCAGCTTGCTTCCTCCACGGTGGCCCGATACGAGGCGCAAGTCGCTCAGGTAACGAATTGCCTTGGGTTGGCCGTTGACAAATACGCTTCGTCTACCCACTGCAAAAACAGCGTTCAATCCCGTTTCCTCTTCCTTCCGCAGGACGAATACCTCGGGGCTCTCGCTTTGCACCGCCGCGCCATGGAAAAAATCCGGTCGACGATCCTG
>CAZXKR010000109.1:0-5634 GCA_964641305.1 uncultured Puniceicoccaceae bacterium
TGACCTGCTTCATCACCATCAAGAAGGCAATCAATGCCCGCCGGTCGATATCTTCGAAGGAGATGAGCCTGGCCACTGGTGAAAGCAGTTCCTTGAGGGGCTACGACATTTTTCACCCCTTGCTCCCAGCAACGAATCGCATCGAGTTGACCTTCGACTAGCAAAAAACGTTTATTCTCATCAATGTGGCGTCTGGCCTTGTCCAGATTGAAGAGCAGGTTGCCTTTGCTGAAGATAGGCGTTTCGGGAGAGTTTACGTATTTCGCCTCGCGGGCAGGATCGTTTTCCGGGGTGACGGACAATTGACGGGCAGTAAAAGCGACAACGCGCTCTTGGGTGTCGCGAATGGGGATCATGAGCCTGCCACGAAAGCGAGTGAGAAAATCCTGTCTTCCTTTGCGGTCGAAAAATAGCCCGCTTTTGTCGATGACTTCTGGAGGAATTCCTTGTTCCGTGAAAAGGCGAAGGAGACCGGATGAGTCCGGTGGAGCAAATCCAATTCCGAATTCCTTTGCGACTTCTTCCGGGAAATGTCGTTCTTCCGTCCAGTACTTCCGAATGAAGTGGCCTCCATCATTGTCGGCCCAAAATTTTTCGCGATACCAAGACATTGCCAGTTCATGTATGTCGAAAAGGGCTTTTCGGTGGGAAAACGACTGCCCTGCAGGTCTACCGTCGGCAGTCTCTTCGTAGCGTAGGTTTATGTTGAAGCGAGTAGCTAGAAATTCTACGGCTTCCTGGAATTCCAGATTCTCCACTTTTTGTATGAAGCTTATTGCGTCTCCCGCCTCACCGCTGCTGAAGCACTTGAAAAACCCCTTGTCCGGATGAACATAGAAAGAAGGTGTTTTTTCTTGGTTGAAAGGGCTCAGTCCCTTCCAGTCTGCTCCGGATCGCTTGAGGCTGACATAAGGGGCCACGACGTCGTGAAGATCTATTCGGGCCTTGAGCTCGGCGACAAAGTCACGGTGTAGTCTGGGCATCGGGGCAATCTTAACTCGAGGTCACGAAAATGGGTATGAGCTTTAGGGATTCAGAGGGAGACTTCGAAGCTCCCGATCGACTTCAGGTCGCAACGGATGGTCGTGAGGTGCCGTTGCCAACAGTTTTCGATAGAGGATGGCGGCCGTAGCAGGTTTGTTTTCTGCGACATGATAGCGGCGAGCAAGCTGCCACAGTATTTCGATGGACTCGGGAAAACGTTCGTGAGCTTTTTCCAGTTCTTCAAGATAGCGGTTACCTGAAAGAGTTTCTCGGGCAATGCGAAGGTAGTCCATGTGGTAACCTAAATCTTGAGGGGCATGACGCGTCGCTTCCAAGGATTTCATTTCGGCTTCATCGACTTCGCCTAGAAGGAAGTGAGCCTGTGACGCCAAATGCCATGCCGCTGCGTTTTTCGAGTTTTCCCTCAGTGCTCTACGTGTAAAGAGCAAAGAGCTTCGAAAATTTTTCTCTAGCATCGCCAGTTCCGCTTGATCCAGAAAACTTTTCTCTACAGGTTCCGAATTATTTGGAGAACTTGAAAATATATCTGCAAGCGAAAGAGTATCGGAGTTGGTTCCATTATCGAGAGGAGAGACCTGCGAGGCGTTATTCTCGGCCGATAACGGAGAGTTCAGAGGGTCTTCTATGATTTCAGGAGTGCGGGGGGGGAGCTTGGATACGCCGACTACCGGCTCTTCCTTCGGCTGCGCGAGTAAGGCTGCGGCCAGTTCCGATGCGGTTTTCCCATCGGTCGCGTAGCCTCTCTGAAAGAAGTCCAGACCACGGCGACGTTTCAATAGATCAGCGGCTGTTTTTGCGTGTTCGCTCTTGTCCAGAGAACCCGGATGTGTCTTTTCCATTGCTAGCATCAAGGTTTCGGCCGAATTCTCGTCTTTCAGGCTAAGCCTGACTTCAAGCAACCCGAGGTAAGGGAGTGGCGATTGATTCGGAGCCTTTTTTTCAGCGGACCGGAACCAGTGCTCGGCTTGTGTGTACATTTTCTTTGCCAGAAACAACTGGGCGACGGCCATTGCGTCTGCGGTTTCCGCCTTGTCGGAAGCTTGCAGGAAAGCGTCCAGAGCCTTACTGCGTTCTCCTAGCCGGTGTAGCACGCGGGCGTATTTCAGATTGGCAAAGGTATCATCAGGATATTTTTCCATGTAGGCGGCATAAGCCTTTTCTGCCGATTCATCGTCTCCTGCCAGCTCGTGAGCCTGTGCAGTTTCGGCTAAAATTTTCGTTTCACCGCCAAGGTCGAGAGCCTGTTCTAGACGGAAGGCAGCAAGGGCGTATTCTTCCGCATCGAGTAAAGTTCGTCCGAGCATCGTGATGATTTCCGGAGATTCTGGATACTCCTTGTATAATTTCCGTAGGATCGCCAGAGCTTCGTCAGTTTTCCCTTCGATGCGTTTCTGTATTGCCTCGCTTAGGTCGGGCGGGTTTTGTTGCTTATGTTCGCTTGGCGGAGACGTCGTACTCGAGTCGTCAGAACAACCGCTCGTGATCGCCATCGTGACGACCAAAGCAGATAACCAAACCCGGCAAATAATAAATTGCATTAAAACTTCTATTCTCAACAGGACGTGAAACGTCAAGCTATGCTCGCGGTCGCAACCGTGTTTTCTCTGAGTTTCGGGGTTTCCTTTTCTGTGGATTTACCCGGTGAATCTTTTTTATTGCAGGATCGAAGACAGCCATTGCTTGAGGGGCAGAGTCTTGCCACCTTTCGATGTTCACTGGGAAAACCTGAGCATTATGCTCGTTCCGTGAGGTCTCTTATTCTTTTCAATGAGCTGAAAGGCGGGGTGCAATTGCAACCCGACCGGCAGTCCAAGGTCGGAATTAAACTTTCTACCCATTTTGCGCCGGGTCTGGCCACTTCTCGACCTTTGGTGGATGCTTTGCTTGATTTGCTCAAGGCTCGAGGGTTTGCTCCCGAATCCGTTTTCCTTTTGGATCTTGAGGCAAGAGGGCTTCGGCATTCAGGTTTTATGCCACTCCGAAGTAAGGGAGGGAATCGCTATCGTGGGCATTCTGTGGTTGCTCTCGATTCGCGAACCTATTTTGACGAGAGGTGGTTCCACGACAGTCCCATGCCACCCACGACTGATTATCGAGCTCGCCTGACCCTTCGGTACCCGCGCGACCGTGAAGTCCGCTTGCGGGAGGAACGCCGGAGCTACCTGCCGGTGCCTCTATTTTTTGACGATACCTTCTGGATCAACCTGCCTGTAGCTATCGACAGTCGTTCATTGGGTATCGATGCTGCCGTTGGAAATGCTTCCCTGCATGCGGTTGACAATAACTCTCGTTTTCTTGGTCGCTCCACCACGGCTCCCTCGGCGGCTACTGAAATTCTAGCAATACCCGAATATCGGGAGAAGCACCTTTTTTCTATCCTCGATCTCTCTCGATTTCAGTACGCAGGAGGGAGTAAGTTCAATGCCCAGTTTCTTGGCGGTGAACCGACTCTCATGCTTAGTGAAAATCCTTGGTCTGTGGATTACTTTGGCATGGAAGCTTTGAGTAAGGCTCGGTCTTCCGAAGGTTTTGAGGTGAGAGACAGAGAAAAAGCTCAGTTATTTCGTTTCGGGGAAGATTTGGGCATGATTCGAAAAAGTGAAGCCCGGCTCATCGACCTTCCCTAGACTGCAAAGGTTTCCTTTAGATAAGCGAGGCTTTGGGTGGCTATTGTTTCGGGGTCCGGAGAATAGTCGAAGACCTCAACTGACACGTAGCCATTGTATCCGCTTTCTCTCAGAGCTTCCGCTATCGGCTCGAACTGGACCTCGCCAAAACCAGGACCTCGCAGGTTGGGGTCATTGGCATGAAAGTGAGCGGTGTGATCGCGACTTTCACGAATTATGTCCGGAATCGACTTTGTTTCGTCGCTCATGGCCTTTACGTCCAGATGTAGACGCAACGCGTCATGGTCAACTTTTTCTATTAGTCGTACCGTCTCCTCGGCAGTGTTTAAAAAGTTCGTCTCGGCTCTACCCAATGGCTCCATCGCAATGGTCACTCCTAGCGAACCAGCCGTTTCAGCTATTTCTCGCAGTGCATCGGCGGCTCGAGAGAAAGCATCCTCATAAGCCCAGTCATCTGCGAGGTCTCGTTGTTTTGGGCTTCCCCATACCATTACGCGACCACCCATAGCCGAGCATGTGCGGGCAAGATGTCGACCGAAGGCGATGGTGTCCTTGCGGAGCAAACCGTCAGGCGTAGTGAGATGAAGCCATGCGGGCTTTACCAACAACCAGTGAAGTCCAACAACGTCCAGTCCCGCCGCCTTTGCCGTTCTCCCGTGCTCTGCGGCTTCCTTCTCAGTCAGATCGCGCGGATCCTCCTTGAGTGTGAATGGCGCGACCTCGATTCCCTGATAGCCGGTTTCGGCGACATGGTCGCAAGTTTTGGAAAAGTCCCATCCTTGATAGGTCTCATTGCATATCGCGAATTTCATATTTTCCATATACAACCTCAGAATCTAATGAGTCGAACCCTTTTCTGCCGGACGAACAGTCAGAGAGTCGTCAGCATGGGACTTCTTATGAGAATTTGCATCTATGTGTTTGTGGTGTGCCTGCTCCCTTCGGTTTCTGCCTTTGCGGGAGACTGGCCTCAATGGCTTGGGCCGAATCGCGATGGCGTGGCCGTCGGCGAAAAGTTTTCTTTACCCAAGGACGGCGCGACTTTCCCGACGCTTTGGAAAGTATCGCTTGGTGAGGGTTGGGCTGCTCCCGTGGTATTGGACGGCAAATTGGTCATTCACCACCGTCCGGGAGTTGAGGAATCGATTGATTGCCTGGATTCTTCTTCAGGCAAGCTACTTTGGCGATACGCGTTTGCTTCCGGTTATCGAGATGGTTTCGGCATGGCTGAAGGTCCCCGATCCACTCCCACGATTGCCGGTGGCAAGGTGTTTACTTACGGTCCACAAGGGATTTTGAATTGTGTGGATTTCAAAACCGGCAAACTGAAGTGGACCGTGAACATGGCCAAGCAGTTCCGTTCCCCGCAGGGTTTTTTCGGCCGTTGTTGCTCTCCCTTAGTCGTGGGAGCCCTTGTCATGATTGACGTCGGAGGTCCGGGTGCTGGGGTCGTGGCATTCGATGCTGAAACTGGAAAAGTTCGTTGGAAATCCGGTGAACATGAAAACGATTATTCTTCCCCGGTGCACGCCAAGATCGGAGATGTTTCATGTGCAATGTTTTTTATGCGAGACGGTTTTTGGGGACTAAACGCCGAGACGGGAAAAGAACTTTTCTTCGAGCGTTTTCGTTCTCCCATAAATGCTTCCGTAAATGCCGCCACCCCCTTGCTGGTAGGCAATACCGTATTTGTGACGAGCTGCTACGATGTCGGAGGCGCCGCTTGGTTACTTAAACCCAATGGGGCGACTGGGGTACGTGTCGAGACTATCTGGAAAAAGGGCGGCATGCTTGATGGGCATTACGCCACCCCCGTACATCATGATGGTTATCTCTATGGCTTTCATGGTCGCCAAGAGCGTGGACCGGAGCTTCGTTGCGTAAGTCTTGCCGATGGTTCCGTTCAATGGTCCTCGGGGCGAATGGCATCTGGAAACCTTTTGCTGGCTGACGGAAAACTCATTGTACTTACGGAAGCCGGGGAACTCCTCTTGGCGCCTGC
>CAZXKR010000110.1:0-5631 GCA_964641305.1 uncultured Puniceicoccaceae bacterium
CGGGCAGTGGGGCCGGAGGCTAACCAAAGTTCGGGATTTCCCGTAACTGAAAGAATAAATGCCACTTGCCCGGTTATGGGGTTTTGAGCAGCCCGGAGGTTGTTGCCCTTGTATTTAGCAACCGTCGTGATTCGACCGTCAGGCAAATTAAGCAAAAAAACATTATTGAAGGTGTGACGGTTGCTGGTGAAGAAAATCCCACGACCATCCCTGCTCCAACTTGCATTGTAAGTGAGTTTCTTAAAATTTGTCTTAGACTGGACTGTAGCAAGAAGAACATCGCCCACATAGATTTCCTTGCTGCCGGAACGGTCGGAAATAAAAGCATATTCCCCAGAGAAGAAGCCGGGGATTCTCAAGGTTTGGGCGACTGCCCCATCGCAAGCGAGTAACATTGCAGCTTGTTGATCAGCCCCAGAATAGGCCTTCGTCAAAACTGTTCTTCTGGGCGTTCCCGTTGAGATGCGAAGAGACACTTGACTGGGAGAGTCCCCTCTAAACTCAAAGGAGTGGTGTCCCTGAGCCGTCGCAACCATTTTATAGCCACCATGCAACCTGAAGGCAGCACGGGCAATTTTTGCCAGTCCCGGTGAAGTGTTACCGAAATCTACAAATAATTGTTTACGAGCTAAAGCCGTTTCAATCGGAGGCAACTCAATCACGCCACCTCCGCGACCTGAGGGAGATTGTCCCTCCACCGGGGATGTAGCAATGACAACTACAACAATTAAACCGACTTCCCAACACAATTTACCGAAAAAACCAGATTTCATAACTAAGCTCATTCTGTCCAAACACCCGAAGCCGCAAGATTAAAACGACTCCACTTTGAATTTTGACCGGATTGGGTAGAAAAACGCTCAATTTTCATGGGCGATTTCGTTTGCCGGTCATTGCGTTACCCACATGATCTTGCCCCTTTTCAGCATGGACAAAGAAACACTTTTAAGCGCATTAGAAAAAGTCAAATACCCTGGGTTCAGTAGAGATATCGTTTCCTTTGGTCTGGTTCGTGAGGCATCTTGTGAAAATGGAGTAGCAGCCGTCACATTGGAATTGACCTCAAGTGATTCAACTATTCCGGCACAGCTAAAAAAGGAAACCGAAGAAGCTCTGAACTCCATCGATGGAGTGGAGGAAGTACAAGTGAGCGTGGTGGTCAAGAAGGGCCAAGGGTCGAGTTCGAACCAGTCATCAAGCGCCAACGAGGGAGATGGAGTCTCAAACAGACCTTTGCCCGAAGTGAAATACATTGTGGCGATTGCAAGTGGCAAAGGAGGAGTGGGCAAGTCTACCGTAACGGTAAACTTGGCTTGCGCTTTCGAAAAACTGCTCCGGGAGAAAAACGAATCTTACAATGGAGTGGGTATAATGGACTGCGACGTGTACGGTCCTTCAGTCCCCCTGTTGATCGGCGCATCCGAAAGGCCCGAAGTTATCGGCGACAACCTAATTCAGCCCGTGGAGAACTTCGGAGTGAAGGTTATCTCGATGGGGTTACTTGTCGACGAAGAGGCTCCCGTCGTGTGGCGAGGTCCCATGGTCATGAAGACTATCCAACAATTCGCGAGTAACGTGGCTTGGGGAAAACTGGACCTTATGCTGATCGACCTCCCCCCGGGAACCGGCGATGCCCAACTCTCTCTTGCTCAAACCCTACCTTTGAATGGCGCCGTCATCGTGACCACACCACAAAAAGCTGCCGTGGACGTGGCCCGCAGAGGGGCTCGCATGTTTGAAAAGGTAAGCGTACCTTTGCTAGGAGTGGTAGAAAACATGAGTTTTTTGGCCGACGAGGAAACGGGGGCCAAAAGATACATCTTCGGAAAAGGTGGCGGACCTGCTACGGCGGAAGCTCTGGAAACCCCATTCCTTGGGGAAATTGCCTTGGACGAAAGGATTCGATTAGGGGGAGACAATGGTATTCCGGTTGTCGTATCGAACGCAGATGGCCCCGCAGGTAAATCCATCCGGAACATCGCAGAAAAGCTTTGGGATACACTGACCGCAACCTAAAGGACGCGACCAGTTGAAAGGCTGAGAACGGGCGTTATTGCTCTCTCAGTGAAGTCTCGGCAAAAATACGCCGACACCCGGAAATAAGAATTTTAGCTTTTAATTTCCTTATGCAAAGTATGCCTGCGCAGGTGGCGATTATACTTCTTCTTCTCAACGGGCTCCGTCTGGAGCTTCTTATTGCGAGAAGAAACATATCGTGAAGGAGGCTTGCCCTCTTTGCGTGCCTCGGTGCATTCAAGTATAACGGTATCTCTAGCCATGATTTGAGATAAGCTAGATCAACTTGATACTCACGGCAATGCAAAAGACGCAAAAGCTTAGTAGTTGCAAACCGACAAATCCTCGCATACATTTTAAAACTAACCTTTTAGAAATATGGAGATGGACCCCTCTAATTCCGCAGATGTCTTGACCGCAGCCGAAACGGCTAGGCGGGATATGCAGCTTCGTCGCGACGATCAACCCGAAAACGAAGTGCCTGAAAACGCCGTAGACAGCTCAGTAAAAGTCACTCAAGCACCCGAACCGATTGAACTGGCCGGCGAACTGGCTTCGCAGCTTGGCGACAACCCGAACCCGGGCATACCACTCGAAACCGTCGACAACATCGAGCAGTCGGGCTTGGATTCGACTAGAAATCCCGATTGGGAAACACTCGAGAAAAGCCAGCTCCCTCCCGAACCCGGTTCCGGCGAGCTCCACAAAGACGAATACTGGGAAGAACGAAGCGAAGACCGAGAACTTCAAGACAAAGATCTACAGGAGGAAGCCATCCGCGAAGACAGCGAAAGTTTCGATCAGTCCGCCCAAATCGCCGAAGATTTCAGCCGAGCCAATTCCAACGAAGTGCTCGACCCTTATTATCGCAGTGGCTCGCACCCATCCAGCCCCCCCTCAGCGGGATCCAGCTTGGACTCCTTTGCCTAGAGGTCATGGTCGTGCAAGCGCCTCCCAGTCGAATCGAATTGATTGGGAACGAGCTAGCCCTTTCATGGCCCGATGGCCGAGAGGATTTTTTACCGGCTCCCTTTCTTCGCACAAATTCTCCAAGTGCTGAAAATAAGGGAGAACCCGACTTATTCGGCAGAATAAGTGGAGGTACAACGCCAAAAAATCCTGCAAGCGTTAGCCTTAAAGGTTTCGACTATGTCGGCAACTACGCCGCTCGATTGCTTTTTTCAGATGGTCACGACTCCGGTATTTTCTCTTGGGAATACCTGAGAGAAATCGCCGAAGAATTCAAAAAGCTTTAAATAGCGATCACGCCAAGCCGCGATCGCTCTGACGGGCGAAGCTGATGATTTCACTGGCGATGCTGCTATTCGCCAAATTTCCGTTCTCCAGCTCGACAAGAGCTTGTTGACGGTTCAACTCGCTCCGATAAAGAGCCTTGTATGTAGCACGCGCAGTCTCGATTTCCTCGCTGGAAAACCCCGAACGCTCCATGCCCACTTTGTTGATCGAGCGAACCTCGGCGGGGGCGCCGTCGGCTAACATAAATGGCGGTACGTCTTGAACAAGCTTGGCGCAAGCGGCCACCATGCATTGACGACCCAGTCGACAAAATTGGTGAACGCCCGCATTCCAGCCGATGTTCACGTGATCCCCCACCACCACGTGACCACCAAGAGCCGAATGACTGCTCATGACGATGTGATTGCCGACCTTGCAGTCATGAGCGACATGACTGTAAGCGAGAAAAACGTTGTCCGAACCAATCTCCGTAGCATCCTCGGGGTTTGTAGCCACATGAGCGGTAACGTATTCTCGAAATACGTTTCGATCCCCCACCCTAAGCTTGGGTTGGCCACCCTGATACTTGAGGTCATGCGTCATACCTCCGACGAGTGCGTAAGGATGAACGTCGTTCTCTTTACCGAGAACGACGTCCCCCTCCACTGTCGCGTGGTGGCGAACCCGGCAACCTTCTCCTATCGAAGCGTTGGGACCGATGTAGCAGAACGCCTCAATCACGACGTCCTCTCCCAGTTCAGCACCCTTTTCTACGATTGCCTGTGAATGTATTTGCGTAGCCACTTCAGAAAAGGGAAAAGAGTCAAGACGCCTCGCCGGCATCGGCAAGAGCAAACATAAGTTGGGCGGATGACACGACTTTGCCATTGACCCGACACTCGGCGGAAGCAGTGGCAAGCTTGTCACCTCGCACCTTATCAAGTTTGGCACTGATCTCAAGCTGATCTCCTGGCACTACGGGACGACGAAACTTCACCTTGTCTGCACTCATAAAGAAAGCCACCTTTCCTTCCGCTGATCCGCGACGCAGGAGCAACACCCCGGCAGCCTGAGCCATAGCTTCCAATTGAAGTACCCCGGGCATTACCGGTTGCCCCGGAAAATGTCCCGGAAAAAAGGGTTCGTTGATGCTGACGTTCTTTATCGCAACCAAGCTTTCCTCTCCATCAATGGAAATTACTTTATCGATCATCACGAAAGGAAAACGGTGAGGCAACACATCAAGCACCCGACGCACGTCGAGTGCAGTCTCATGAGCCTCCACATGGGCCTTCCCTTTCTGTTTTCCTGTCGACCCCGACTTTTTTTTGCCGGCACCTGCCATACGCTCGGCTAGCTTCACGGTAATCTCAGAATTGAGAGCATGACCGGGGCGGACACACACAAGGTGAGCCTTTAAGGACTTCCCCAAAAGAGCAACGTCACCAATTACATCGAGAATCTTGTGTCTCACGAACTCGTCTTCGAAGCGGAGAGGTTCCTTGGACAGAATCTTGTCACCCTTGATGACAATCGCGCTGTCCAAGCTACCGCCTTGGATTTTTCCTAATTTCAGAAGTTCCTCAATATCCTCGAAAATAGTGAATGTACGAGCAGGTGCAAGTTGAGCGACATAGGTCTCAGGATCGATGTCGATGGACAAATGTTGGACGTGTATGCCGCGATCATCGGCGGATGTGCAGGTAATGCGAAACCCATCGTAGGGCAGTGCGATAATGGAACGATTCCCTGAAGTCACGGAGATGGGTTCGTCCAAGACGAAATATTCCCGATCGGCGTTCTGCTCCACAGGTTCAGCCTCTTGCACTAAGTTTACGAATGGTCGGGCGGAACCGTCCAAAATCGGAGGTTCGCTGGCGTCCAATTCCACCACCGCATTATCCACGCCGCAACCGGCAAGTGCACTCATGACATGCTCGATGGTATGCACCTTGGCATTTCCTTCGCTAATGGTAGTGCTTCGCACAAAATCAGTCGCGTTTTCAGATTTCGGCCGAATTTCGGGTTTCCCAAAAAGGTCCACCCTCCGAAAGACGATACCGGCGTTCACATCAGCAGGCTTTAAGGTGAGCGTTACAGCTTCACCCGTGTGGAGAGATTTCCCCTTAAGACTGCGTTCTCTTAAAATTGACCTTTGCTTAGTCCCCATACACGGGGGAATGATGCTACCCTAAGGTTGTTAGACTGTAAAGCCGTAAGCTTGATGAAGTTGCTCCTCAAGGCTTGCAAAACGAACCAGCGGTCAGTAAATAAAAGATTTAGGGAAATGGCCATTATCAGTAAAACGAAGCGAAAGTACTTCAAGCGAATGTACTACCGAAAGATGGAGGTACTCCTTCGGTCAAATTCATACAAGAA
>CAZXKR010000111.1:0-5602 GCA_964641305.1 uncultured Puniceicoccaceae bacterium
TTGACGCCTCGACGATAAGCTTGGTGGTAAGGTTTTGCTCCCGCAAAGGAAGGAAGAAAGGAGTGATGGATATTAATGACCGGACAATCAACTTCATGGAGGAAGGCCTCACTGAGAACTTGCATGTAGCGAGCAAGCACCACCAGTCCCGCCCCATTTTTGCGTATGAAATCGAGTTGAGCGACTTCCGCCTCGACTTTGTTCTCCTGCGTGCAGGGTGTATGAAGGAACGGCAACCCGTACTCTTGCGTAGGCTGTTCAAGGTCGGGATGATTGGACACTACGCCGACAATTTCGCCACGAAGTTCCTCGGCTTTCCCACGAAGAATCAAGTCGTGAAAACAATGGTCGGCCTTCGAAACGAAAAGGACGACAGGAGGGCGTTCGTTCGAAAGAGCCGTCCGAACCTTCATCCCGAGCTCTTCCTCGGCCATTTTGGCAAAGAGTTCAGATTCTGAGTCAAGGTTTACATCTTCTGCGGGATGCCACTCGATACGTTGAAAAAACACATCCTCCTCACGATCGAGATGTTGATCCGCATGGAGAACGTTTCCCCCCTTGTCATGTATCCACCCAGCAACCTTCGCCACTATTCCGGGACGATCAGGACCGTGCAAAAGCGCTACGATGGAGACCATGAAATATAAACTAACTGCTGAGAGCTTGTGAGTATTCCTGAAGTGACTTTACGCCGAAATCCTTTTCCTTCAGTGATCGTATACCTTGGAGTGCGGCAAATGCGGAACCTAATGTCGTCATCACGGGAACACCATAGAGGACCGCTTCGCTTCGAATTCCGTTTTCGTCGCGTCGAGGAATCAGTCCAAGCGGAGTGTTGATCACGAGTTGAATCTTTCCGTTCTTAATGAAATCGGCAACATTCGGTCGCCCTTCGCTAATTCGAAGAATGTGTTCCGCGACAAGGCCGTTTTCACGAAAGAACGCCGCGGTTCCTTCTGTGGAATAAATGTTAAAGCCAAGATCCAACAGTCCCTTTGCAATTACTAGAGCTTGCTTCTTGTCGGCATCCTTAACACTGATGAAGGCGTTCCCCTCAAGTGGCAGAGATGGTTTGGCGGCCATTTGCGTCTTGGCAAAGGCGAGGCCGAAATCCTCGTCCTGTCCCATTACTTCACCTGTGCTTCTCATTTCTGGCGTCAATACGATTGGAGATCCCGGGAAGCGATTGAAGGGAAACACCGACTCTTTGATCGCCCAGTGTTTTGGTATGATTTCTTCAGTGAAACCGAGCTCTCGTAAGGTTGAGCCCGCCATAATCCGGGCCCCGAGTTTGGCCAAGGGAACACCGATCGCCTTGCTCACGAAAGGAACCGTTCGAGAGGCACGGGGATTCACTTCCAAGACATAGAGTTCGCCATCTTTAATCGCAAACTGGACATTCATCAGGCCCACAACGGATAACGCACTGGCCAGTGCATGCGTGGCTTGCCGAACGGTTTCGGTAATTTCCTCGGAAAGGTCGTGTGGTGGTAAAACCATAGCTGCATCCCCACTGTGAACACCTGCAAATTCAATGTGTTGCAGCATTCCACCTACGACGTGAGTTTCGCCATCGGAGATGCAATCAACATCGAGCTCGATTGCATCTTCGAGGAATTTATCTAAAAGCACCGGTTTGCCTGGAGCTACGGCAAAAGCCTCCGCCAAGACGTTGTCTAGTTCGTTTTCGTCGTAAACGATGAACATGCCACGTCCGCCGAGTACAAAAGATGGACGAAGGAGGACAGGATAGCCAATTCGATCTGCGGCAGCTCTGGCGGCATCCGCCTCAAGAGCCGTTTCATTGACGGGTTGCCGAAGCCCAATTTCTTCGAGAATCCGTTTGAATTTCTCACGATCTTCCGCCAAGTCAATGCTTTCGGGTGAAGTTCCGATGACTTCGACTCCGTTTGCCTTCAAGCCTTCGGCTAAATTAAGAGGGGTCTGACCACCGTACTGGACAATCGCTCCGTCGCACTGCTCCTGCCGATAAATTTCGAGAACGTCCTCGAGGGTCAACGGCTCAAAATAAAGGCGATCGGACACGTCGTAATCCGTGGATACGGTCTCGGGGTTGGAATTGACCATCACGGTTTCGATGCCTGCCTCGCGAAGCGCAAAGGATGCGTGTACACAGCAGTAGTCGAATTCGATACCTTGGCCAATCCGGTTGGGACCGCCTCCCAAGATCATAACTTTCTTTTTATTGGAACTTACGAGCTCGTTTTCGGCACCGTAGGAAGAGTAAAAGTAGGGAGTGAACGCCTCAAATTCTGCTGCGCAGGTATCGACGAGGCGAAAGGTGGTTTCAATGCCGTCCTTTATGCGTCGTTCTCGAACCACCGACGAGGAGACGCCCCAGTAATCGGCTAATTGACGGTCGGAGAAACCGTATTCCTTGGCGCGCCGGAGCACCTGAGCGTCGATTTCTGCGAGAGAGTTCTCTCTCAGTTCCGTTTCCAAGGCGTGAATCAGTTGCAATTGCTTCACGAACCATGGGTCGATGCTCGAAGCGGCAAAAATCTCATCCACGCTCATGCCTGCAGACAATGCCTTGTGCAAATAAAGCGTTCGCTCGGCAGATGGTCTGGAAAGTCCCGATCGCAGAGCGGATTGATCAAGCTCGACATGTGCAAGATTCCCTGACTCGAAACCCTTTAGGCCAATCTCCAAGGATCGCATTGCCTTCTGGAAAGACTCTTTAAAGGTACGACCGATCGACATCGCCTCACCCACCGATTTCATAGTGGAAGTGAGGGTGGAGTCGGTCTCTGGAAACTTCTCAAAAGTAAAGCGGGGCACTTTAGTGACAACGTAGTCGATGGACGGTTCGAAGCTGGCCGGCGTTTCTTGGGTGACGTCGTTGCGAAGTTCGTCCAATGAATAGCCGACGGCGAGTTTAGCGGCGATTTTGGCGATTGGGAAACCAGTTGCTTTCGAAGCTAGGGCCGAACTTCTAGAGACTCTCGGATTCATTTCGATCACCACCATTCTGCCAGTCTTCGGACAATTGGAGAACTGAATGTTGCTGCCTCCGGTTTCCACCCCGATTTCTCGAATGCAAGCGAAAGAGGCGTCTCGCATGAGCTGGTATTCCTTGTCCGACAAGGTCATCGCCGGAGCGACCGTAATGGAATCGCCGGTATGCACTCCCATAGGATCGAAGTTTTCGATGGAGCAGATAACGACGCACTGATCCTTGAAATCGCGCATGACCTCCATTTCATACTCCTTCCAGCCAAGCAAACACTCTTCGATCAAAATTTGATTAACCGGAGAAGCATCCAGACCCTTGAGGACCATTTCATCAAATTCTTCTCGATTGTAGGCAATTCCGCCACCCGTACCACCCAAAGTGAACGCAGGTCGAATAATGAAAGGGAAGTCTCCCACTTCTTGAAAGCCGGTTTGCGCTTCCTCTAGTGTGTTGACGGCTATGGATTTTGCCACGTCGAGACCGATTTTGATCATGGCTTGCTTGAAAAGTTCACGATCCTCGCCCTTTTTGATCGCCTCCGGTTTGGCGCCAATCATCTCCACTCCATGCTCGTCAAGGATTCCCGCCTCGAACAGTTCGAGCGAAAGATTTAACCCCGTCTGACCTCCGAGAGTGGGTAAAAGAGCATCGGGTTTTTCTTTTTCTATGATTTTTCGTACGGACTCGACAGTGAGTGGTTCGACGTAAGTGGCGTCGGCAAACTCCGGATCCGTCATTATAGTAGCCGGGTTGCTGTTGACCAACGCCACCCTGTAGCCTTCTTCTCGAAGGGCTTTACAGGCTTGGGCTCCACTGTAGTCGAACTCACAGGCTTGCCCTATAATTATGGGACCTGAGCCAATGATCAGGATGGTCTCGATGTCTGTGCGCTTTGGCATTTTTTTAACCGTTCACAAAAAAGAGGCTCCCCGTCTCAGGGAGCCTCTCTTGTTAAAATAGATACAAGCTTACACAAGATCGAATAAATCTACTTGGCTGTGTACTTGCCTTTGCAATTGCCGCAGCAAAAAGCAACGGTAACGGACTTCTTGCTGCCTTTGCCGCTGAGCGGGCATTTCAAGTTTACTGGCTCGGAGTCACCGCCGCCCTTGTTGTCGGACTTCACTTTGGCGAGGATGCCCTTTACGTCCTTGGCAACCTTCTTGGCGCAATTACCGCAACAAACGCCAATCTTAATCGTTTGATCAGCATCAACTGCTTTACCGCTGACGGGACATTTTTCGTTAACAGGGCTAGGTGCTTTTTTAGCTGCAAAAGAAAAGGCGACGCAAATTGCGAGAGCAGAAGCGATAGCAAGTATTTTTTTCATTATGTGGAATCCTTATATTATATTTAAATTATCGAACAAGTTATGTGTTATAATGTAGACCCAATTGAATCCGTTCAAGACAAATTACTGACGTGTAGGCAAATTTTTAGGCGATGGGCGGAAGGTTTCCTCCGCCGGCAAATTGAGCTATTGCATCCTTTATCTTCAATTCTCCTGATATCATCTGGATGGTTTTGCCGATGGTCAGGTAATTTCGCAGGCATTCGATTATGGCGTCCGCGACATCCTCACGTGGGATGGTTCCGTGCCTACCCAGATCCTCGGCGACCTCTATGAGACCGGTTCCGCGATCGTCCTGCAACCTGCCCGGTTGCAAAATGACATAGTCCAAACCACTGGTCCGCAAGTGGTTATCGGCTACCCCCTTGGCCCTTAGGTAATGACGGATACGATCGGATTCGGATTCCGGATCCGCGCCAATGGCGCTCACCATAACAAATCGCCGCACTCCGTCTTTTACGCAATCGTCGATAAGTCGCATCGCCGCGTTTTGGTCGACGTCGATGGTCTTGTCAGGACCCGTGTTGGCACCCGAACCAGCGGTGAAGACGACTGCATCCATACCCGGCAAGAACTCCGAAACGCCATTTTCGATGTCGCCAACTACGGAAGGCACCCCAAATGCGGTAAACTTCATTTGCTGGCGAACATCTCGTATTAGAGCGACGGGAGAGAAATCATGAGCGGCCCACAATTTGCCGCTCAACAACGTCCCCACCTTTCCATTGGCACCGACTATTAGAACCTTCATTTCGACTAACCTACTTCATCGGGTCGGAAATGCAAGGGTCGCGGCAAATCGTTTTTTATCGTCATTCGGTCCACCTATCCATAATGGGGTGATGTGGAAAATATTGCGCAGTCCGTAGTTCGCACCCGAGTTGCTCCATCCCCAACGGGAGACCCGCACGTAGGGACAGCCTACATGGCGTTGTTTAATCTTGTTTTCGCTCGCAAGCATGGCGGGCAGTTCATTTTACGCATCGAGGACACGGACAGGGCTAGATCAACCGAGGAATCTGAAAAAGCTATTCTCGATTCATTGGCTTGGTTAGGTCTGCAATGGGATGAAGGTCCGGACATCGGTGGCGATCATGGTCCGTATAGGCAAAGCGAACGTCTGGACATTTATGAGGAGCATGTCCAGAAACTGCTAGAGAGCGGAGGTGCCTACCGCTGTTTTTGCTCATCCGAGCGCCTTTCCGCCCTTCGATCCGAGCAAATGGCAAATAAGGAAACACCTCGCTACGACGGTCATTGCCTTTCCTTAGACC